>NZ_SMLD01000001.1:0-194667 GCF_004352805.1 Nonomuraea mesophila | reverse complement strand
GTGTATAAGAAACAGCGCCGGCCGCGATGACCGCGGTGTTGGCCAGCAAGAAGGTACGTCGTGACACCATGAGCGATCTCTGCTCCTGCGAGGGGGGGACCAGGAATGACATCGTTGTCATTGCCAGAGAACGTAACAACATGACGTAAGGATGTCCATGGCGTAAACCGCGCAATTCCCCCGTAGCCCCACGGGCCACGGCTTTCTCAGCCGGGCGGCAGGTCGGCACCGCGCAGTTCCCTGCGCGACGAAAGGCCCAGCTTGCGCAGCACGCTGGACACGTGGCTCTCCACGGTCCGCCGCGACAGGAACAACTCCGTGGCGATCTCCTGGTTCGTCCTGCCCGCCGCGGCGAGCAGCGCCACCTCGCGTTCGCGCGCCGACAGCGAGCGCCCGTGCGCGGGCCGTCCGCCCCGCCACGGGTAGGGGACGGGCACGCCGTGCCGCCGCATGAACCGGCTGACCCGCGCGACGTCCCGCTCCGCGCCCATGGCCCCGTACAGGCGCAGCGCGCTTTCCAGGCAGTCGCCGCCGGCGGCGCCGCGCAGGCGGCCCAGCCGCTCGAAGGCGTGGGCCTCGTCGTAGCGCAGCCCTGCGTCGCCCAGCGTCGTACGCGCCGCGCCGAGCAGCCGGTCGGCCTCCGCCTCGCCGCCCCGCGAGCGCGCCAGCACGCCCCGCGCGGTCAGCAGCGCGGCCTGCGCCACCGGCGCGTCGGCACCCTCGATGCCGGCGGACAGCTCGGACACCAGCCCCGCCGCCCCGCCGGCCTCGCCGAGCGCGTCCATGGCGTCCACCAGGCACAGTACGGTCTCGGCGCCCCACACCCAGTTGCCCTTGGCGCGGACCAGGGCGAGCCCCGCGGTGGCCTGCTCCGCGGCGGCCGCGGGGCCGTCCAGGTCGAGCAGCAGCCGCGACAACGCCGCCCGCGCGGGGATGAGCGGCCAGACCGCGCCCACCCGCTCGGCGACGGTGATCACCTGACCCAGGCACTCCGCGGCCTCCTCGGCCGGCCCGATGGCCGCCAGCAGCGTGCCGTGCAGCAGCCGCGAGTCCAGGAACGCCGCCGCGAACGTCGCCGCCGGCCCCGCCAGCCTGCGGGCGCGGCGCTCCAGCCCGTCCCAGCGCCCGGCCGCCCGGTCCACGGCGGCGGTGACCAGCTCGACGACCTCCGCCACCCGCAGGTACTCGGCCTGGCCGGCCACCCGCCGCCCCTCGGCGAGCAGCGACTCGGCGCGGTCGAGCCGCCCGATGTGCAGCGCGCCCTGCGCCCAGTTGAGACAGGCGCGGGCGTGCTCCCTCGGCACGGCGCGGAGCCGGTCGTCGCGCAGCAGGTCGTCGATCAGCCGCCGGCTGGCCGAATCGCCCTGTTCGAGCAGGAGCGAGGCCCGCGCGATGCGTACCGCGATGTGCACGTCGCGCTCGCCGCTGCGGCGGGCGGCCCGCTCGGCCTGGTCGCAGCGGGCGGCGTGCTCGCGTACGTGCCGGTCGGGCACGGTCTCGGGCGCGGCGAGCACGGCCAGCGCCCGCCCGAGCAGGGCGGGCCGGTCCCCGAGGTCGTCCACCGCCCGCTCGATCTGCAGGTAGCCCGCCCGCGCCTCGCCCTGCTGGCGCAGCATGCGCCCGAGCGCGAAGCGCAGCTCTCCGCGCAGGTGGGCGGGCAACGGCTCGGTCGCCAGCAGGCGTTCGAGAATGGGTACGGACTCCGCGTGCGCCAGGCCGTCCACCGCGGCCCGGCCGAGCTTGACGGCCAGCCGCACGCGCACGTCGCCGGCCAGTTCGTCGGTCTCCAGCGCCCGCAGCAGGAACCTCGCCGCGGTGGCGTCGTTGCCGTGGGCGAGCGCGGTGTCGGCGGCGGCCTCGGCGTTGCCGACGAACTCCACCGTCCGGCCCGCGAGCCGGTAGTGGTGGGCGAGCCTGGCCACGGGTCTGGGGCCGGGCCCTCGCTCCAGGGCCTGCGCGGTCTTGAGATGCAACCAGCGCCGCCCGGAGACGGGCACCGACTCGTACACGATCTGCCGGGCCAGCGCGTGCCTGAACCGGCAGCGGCCGTCCTCCTCGTGCAGCAGCCCGACCGCCTGCGCCGTCGCCAGGGCCTTGGCGATCTCCTCCGCGTCGCGGCCGGTGACCTCCGCGAGCACCCGGTCGTCGGGCGTCACTCCGATGACGGCGGCGGCCCCGAGGATCTCGCGTACCGGCTCGTCGAGCGCGGCCAGGCGGCGCAGCACCACGTCGCGCAGCACGGTGGGGACGGCGAGGTCGGCCAGCACGTCGGGCCTCGCGGGGATCTCGTTCGCGGGCAGCCGCTCCAGCAGCGTGCGGAGCACCTCCTCCACGACGAACGGGATGCCGCCGGTCGTCTCGTGGAGCGGCCCGGCGAACGTACGCGGGAGGTCGGCCTTCAGGATGCCGCCCGCCAGTTCCTCCACCTCGGGCGGGCTCAGCGGGGTGAGGCTGATCGCCCACGCGGGGCCGGACGGCGCTCTGGCCAGGGCCTCGCGGATGGGCAGCGGGCCCGTCTCGGTCCGGGTCGTGAGGATCACCGACAGCTCGCGCGGCTGGTGGGAGGCGAGGAAGGCGAGGAAGTCGTGGGTGCCGCTGTCGGCCCAGTGCACGTCTTCCAGGACGAGCACCAGCGGGCCGAGGTGGTCGAGCAGCGCGACGGCGGCCCGGAACACCCGGTGCCGCTCGGCCCGCTGGTCGGGCAGCGCGGGCAGCGGCGGCGGCAGGTGCTCGGCGATCTCGGGCAGAAGCGGCGCCAGCGCCCCGATCACCGGGTTGGCCGGGCGGGACGCGGCGAGCTCGTCGCCGGCCAGGCGGAAGGCGTCGAGCAGCGGCGACAGCGGCAGCGGCTCCTGGAGCTGCTCGCACTGGCCCACGAGCGTGCGGATCCCGGCCGATCCCCCGGCCGCTTCCGGCGCGGCGAGCAGCTCTCCCACGAGCCGGCTCTTGCCGATCCCCGCCTCGCCCTCGACCAGGGCGAGGGACGGCGGGGCGGCGATGACCGTACGGAGCAGGGCCAGCTCGGCCTGGCGCCCGACAAGGACGTCGGACAAGGAGCCTGAGGGGGCGACGCGGGCCTGACCGAAGGGCATACGTCACCCTCCCACCTGCCCCGATGGCGATATATCAGCTTCAACAGGCTACCGGATCCAGTTATGGTCAAAAATCCGTATTAGCTACGGATGTCCCCCAACCTCGCCCGTCACTAGCGTCTCGACCGTCCGCGTGATCGGCGGCGACGCACTGAGGGGCGACGATGGACCTGTCCACATCACCTGGATTTCCAGGATTCACCACGTTCGGACGCCGTCGGCTGGTGGCGGCCATGGCGCTCACGGGGCTCGCGCTGGCCGGAGTGACCGCGCCGGGCCAGGCCACCGCGGCGGCCGGCGCGTCGGAGCAGAAGACCTACATCGTGCAGATGACCCCCGACCCCGTGGCGACGTACGAGGGGGACGTCGCGGGGCTGGCCGGGACCAAGCCCGACCAGGGCGAGAAGATCGACCCCGGCTCCAGCGAGGTGACGAGATACGCCGGCCACCTGCGCGGCAGGCACGACGCCGCGCTGAAGAAGGTGGGCGGCACGAAAGTTTACGACTACGTCTACTCCTACGGCGGCTTCGCGGCCCGGCTGACCGAGGAGCAGGCCGCCGGGTTACGCGCGCTGCCCGACGTCGTGGCCGTGACCGAGGACAGGAAGGTGCCGGTGGCGACGTCGTCGACGCCGTCGTTCCTGGGTCTCGACAAGCGCGGCGGCCTGTGGGACGAGCTCGGCGGCCCCACGGGCGGCAGGCGAGGCAAGGGCGCGGGCGACGGCCTGGTCATCGGCGTGATCGACAGCGGTATCTGGGCCGACAGCCAGAGCTTCGCCGACCCGGGCCCGGGCGGCAGACCGTACGGCAGGGTGCCCGGCTTCCACGGCACATGCCCGCGGAGCAGCCCTGACGAGTCGTGGACCGGCGCCCTGTGCAACGGCAAGCTCGTCGCGGCGCGGCACTTCAACGCCGGCTGGGGCGGCGACGAGGGCGTCAAGCAGGCGATGCCGTGGGAATACCTGTCGCCGCGCGACTACAACGGCCACGGCACGCACACCGCCTCGACCGCGGCGGGCAACCACGGCGTCGAGGTGACCGGGCCGGCCGCGGTGTTCGGCTCGATCAGCGGCATCGCGCCGCGCGCCAGGATCGCCGCGTACAAGGCGCTCTGGTCGACGAAGGACGCCTCCACGGCCAACGGCTTCTACTCCGACCTGGTCGCCGCCATCGACCAGGCGGTGGCGGACGGCGTGGACGTCATCAACTACTCGGTCTCCGGCACGAGTTCGGACCTGCTCGACCCGGCTGAGGTGGCGTTCCTGTCGGCGGCCGAGGCGGGCGTGTTCGTGGCGGCCTCGGCCGGCAACAGCGGCCCGGCCCCTGGCACCGTCGCGCACCCGTCCCCCTGGGTGACCACGGTCGCGGCGGGCACGCACGACCGCGGCACGCAGGGCTCGGCCACGCTCGGCGACGGCACCGCGCTGAGCGGCGCCTCGCTGGCGGCGGTCAGCGCGGGTCCCGCGCCCCTCATCGACTCCACCGCCGCGGGGCTGCCGGGCGCGGACGCGACCCGGCTGGCGCAGTGCCACGCCGCCAGGGACAACGGCGGCCAGGCGGTGCTCGACCCGGCCAAGGTCAAGGGCAAGATCGTCGTCTGTGACCGCGGGGAGACGCCGCGGGCCAACAAGAGCGTCGCCGTCGCCGAGGCGGGCGGGGTCGGCATGATCCTGGCCAACACCGACGACAACTCGCTCAACGCCGACCTGCACGCCGTGCCGACGCTGCACGTCGCACAGAAGGACAGGCAGGCGGTCAAGGACCACGCCGCCGCGGACGGCGCGACGGCCACGATCCAGCAGGCGAAGATCGTCGATGACGCGCCCGCCCCGTACACAGCGGCGTTCTCCTCCCGAGGGCCGCTGACCGCCGCGGGCGGCGACCTGCTCAAACCCGACCTGACCGCTCCCGGGCAGGACATCCTGGCCGCGTACGCGCCGCCGGGCGCCAACGGGTCCGCGTTCAACGTCGCGAGCGGCACGTCGATGGCGGCGCCGCACGTCGCGGGGCTCGCCGCGCTGCTGAAGGACCTGCACCCGCGCTGGTCGCCGATGGCCGTCAAGTCGGCGCTGATGACCAGCGGCTCCGACGTGCTCGACGGGCCCGGCCACGACCCGTCGGTGATCTTCGGCCAGGGCGCCGGCCACGTCGTGCCGGACGGCGCCGCCGACCCCGGGCTGGTCTACGACAGCGGGATCAAGGACTGGCTGGCCTTCCTCTGCGGCTCGACCAGCGGCGTCGAGGAGCGGACCTGCGAACGCCTGGCCAGGAAGGGCCACTCGTTCGAAGCCGGCGACCTGAACGTCCCGTCCATCGCGGTCGGCCGGCTGCCCGGCACGCGTACGGTGACCCGCGAGGTCACCAACGTCGACCGCCGCACCGCCACCTACACCGCCTCCACGACCGGGCTGGAAGGCGTCGACGTCACGGTCGAGCCGCGCCGGCTCACCCTGCGGCCGGGGCAGACCAAGTCGTTCACCGTGACGCTCACGCGAACCACCGCCCCCATGAACACCTACGTGGGCGGGCAGCTCACATGGCAGGACCGCCGGCACACCGTGCGCGTGCCCGTCGTCGTACGGCCGGTGCCCGAGGCGTGGGCGGCCGTCCACGGGGTCGCGGGCGGGGAGGACACCGCCGGGCACCTCGCCCTCGATCCCGGGGGCGAGCGGGTCTACGTGTCCGGCGCGAGCTACGGCTCGCAGCCCGGCGTGCGCAGCGCGCGCATCTCGACCGTCGCCCACGACGCCGCCACCGGCGCCGAGCTGTGGAGCGTGTCGTACGCGGGACCGGCCGGCACCTTCGACGAGCCGGCGGGGATCCAGGTGAGCCCCGACGGCGCCCGGCTCTTCGTCACCGGCATCAGCGCCGGCGAGGACACCGGCAACGACGCCGTCACGATCGCGTACGACACGGCCACGGGCGAGGAGCTCTGGGTCGCGCGGCACAACGGGGCGGCCAACGCCTCGGACCGCGCCAACGCCCTGACGGTCGGCCCGGACGGGACGCACGTCTACGTCACCGGCATGACCTCGCTGGGCGCGCCCGGCAAGGACGACTACTTCACGGTCGCGTACGATGCGGGCAGCGGGGAGCAGAAGTGGGCCGCGCACCACAACGGGCCCGGCGACGGCACCGACTCGGCCAGGGTGATCAAGGCGACGCCCGACGGGTCCAGGCTCCTCGTCTCCGGTCAGAGCCGGGGCACCGGCACGGGGCTGTCCGACTGGGGCACCGTGGCCTACGACGCCGCCACCGGCGAGCAGCTCTGGACGGCCCGGCACAACGGCCCGGCGAACGGGATCGACATTCCCGGCGGCATGGCGGTCGCCGCGAACGGCGCGTCGTTCTTCGTCATCGGATCCAGCGCCGGCGAGACGAAGACCGACATGACGACGATCGCGTACGACACCGCCACCGGAAAGGAGCTCTGGGCGGACCGTCACGACGGCCCCGCGCACGGCAGCGACACCCCGCACGACATCGCGACGGGGCCGGACGGCAGGGTGTACGTCACCGGCAACACCGAGGGCGAGGGGACCAGAGGGGACTTCACCACGATCGCCTACGACCCCGCGACGGGCGAGCGTACGTGGGTGCGGCGCCACAACGGCAAGGCGAACCATCAGGACTTCGCCTGGGACGTCGCCGTGACGCCGGACGGCGGCAAGGTCGTCGTCACCGGCCAGGGCATGAACGACCCGTCCGGAGCCGACGAGTACCTGATGAAAATCGACTATGTGACGATCGCCTACGACGCCGCGACCGGCGAGCCCGTCTGGACCGGCGAGTACGACGGCCCGGCCGGCGCATCGGACATCGCGCACGCGCTCGCCGTGGACGCCACCGGCGACACCGGGGTGCGGATCTTCGTGACCGGATCGAGCACGACGTCCGGGGACCTGCTCTCAGGAACGGAGGTCGACTTCACCACGGTGGCCTATTTCGAACCGTGGAGGAAACCATGACCCGCTGACCGTGCGCCCCCGGCCTTCCTTGGCCGGGGGCGTAGCGTCGATCGGGTTTCAAGGGCCATTACAGCGGGTAAGGCCGACGTTAATTTCTGAGCTACCTGTTATTCAGGAGCACCAGGTGTCCCGAATCACGGTGACCGCTGCCGCACGTGAAGCGCTGGGCGACGACGAAGTGGTGTTCTTCGACTGGCACGTGACCGGGCTCTGCTGCGCGGACGCGGGCGAGTTCTCGGTCCGGCCCCTGCGCCGATCTCGGCTACCCCGGCGCGCACGCCCGCTCGGGACCGACCTGGTGTACGCGCATCCGACCGCTTGGGTCCATCTCACCGACCTCCCCGTCATGATCGACTGCCGTCCGCTGTGGCGCTGGCGGCGTTTCACCACCGATCTGCCGCCGGACGCCGGTCTGCGCTGCTGCCTGGGGCGCCCTCTGTATGGCCCACACGATGGGAGGTAACCGGTGAAACTGCGCTCCATCCTCATCTGGACGGCGGTCGCGCTCGTCGGCGCCGCGGGATGGGCCGTGCTGGCCCTGTCCAGAGGCGAGAACGTCAACGCGGTCTGGCTGCTGGCCGCCGCCCTCGGCTCGTACGCCATCGCCTACCGCTTCTACGCCCGCTTCATCGTGCGCAAGGTGCTCGGCGCCGACGACCGGAGGGCCACCCCGGCCGAGCGGCTCGACAACGGCATCGACTACCACCCGACCGACCGGCGCATCCTCTTCGGCCACCACTTCGCCGCCATCGCCGGCGCGGGGCCGCTGGTCGGGCCCGTACTGGCCGCGCAGATGGGTTTCCTGCCCGGCACCATCTGGATCGTCGCCGGAGTGATCTTCGCCGGGGCCGTCCAGGACATGGTGATCCTGTTCTTCTCCATGCGGCGCAACGGGCGCAGCCTCGGGCAGATGGCCCGCGACGAGATCGGACCGGTCGGCGGGGCCGCCGCGCTCGTCGCCGTCTTCGCCATCATGATCATCCTGCTCGCCGTGCTGGCGCTGGTCGTGGTCAACGCCCTGGCGCAGTCGCCGTGGGGTGTCTTCTCCATCGCGATGACCATCCCGATCGCCCTGTTCATGGGCTTCTACCTGCGGGTGATCCGGCCGGGCAAGGTCGTCGAGACCACCGTCATCGGCGTCGCGCTGTTGCTGCTCGCGATCGTGGCCGGCGGCTGGGTGCAGGACTCGAGCTGGGCGCCGTTCTTCACGCTCAGCCCGTCGGCGCTGGCGCTCTGGCTCATCGCGTACGGGTTCGTCGCCGCCGTCCTGCCCGTGTGGATGTTGCTCGCGCCGCGCGACTACCTGTCGACGTTCATGAAGATCGGCACCATCGCGCTGATCGCGATCGGCATCGCCGTCACCATGCCGACGCTGAAGACCCCGGCCTTCACCGACTTCGCGTTCAACGGTGAGGGGCCGGTCTTCGCCGGGTCGCTGTTCCCGTTCGTGTTCATCATCATCGCCTGCGGGGCGCTGTCGGGCTTCCACGCGCTGATCTCGTCCGGCACGACGCCCAAGATGATCCAGAAGGAGTCGCAGGTCCGGATGATCGGCTACGGCTCCATGCTCATGGAGTCGTTCGTGGCCGTCATGGCCATCACGGCCGCCTGCGTGCTGACCCCCGGCCTCTACTTCGCGATGAACTCCCCCGCGGGCGTCGTCGGGGCCACCGTCGAGAGCGCCTCCCAGGCCGTGACGAACCTCGGCTTCGTCATCACGCCCGAGCAGTTGTCGGCGGCGGCGCAGGCCGTACAGGAGGAGACGCTGATCGCGAGGACGGGCGGCGCCCCCACCCTCGCCGTCGGCATCTCGCAGATCTTCTCCGGCTTCCTCGGCGGAGCCGGCTGGCAGGCGTTCTGGTACCACTTCGCGATCATGTTCGAGGCGCTGTTCATCCTCACCACCGTGGACGCCGGCACCCGCGTGGGACGGTTCATGCTCCAGGACACGATCGGCAACCTGTGGAAGCCGATCTCCCGCGTGAGCTGGTGGCCCGGCCTGATCGTCACCAGCGCCGTCGTCGTCGCCGCCTGGGGTTACTTCCTCTACCAGGGCGTCAACGACCCGCTCGGCGGCATCAACCAGCTCTTCCCGCTGTTCGGCATCGCCAACCAGTTGCTCGCCGCCGTGGCGCTCACCGTCGCCACCACCCTGCTGATCAAGAGCGGGCGGCTGAAGTGGGCCTGGGTGACGGCCGTCCCGCTGGCCTGGGACGTCGCCGTCACGCTCACGGCCAGCTGGCAGAAGGTGTTCTCGCCCGACCCGACGCTCGGCTTCTTCTCCCAGCGCGACCGCTACCAGACGGCCCTCGACCAGGGGCAGTTGCTCGCACCCGCCAAGTCGGTGGGCGAGATGGAGCAGATCGTGCTCAACTCCACCGTCGACGGCGTCCTGGCCGCGCTGTTCGCGATCCTCATCATCGTCGTCATCCTGGACGCGCTGCGGGTGTGGATCAAGGTGATCCGCAGCGGTGAGGCGCTGCCGACCGCCGAGGCGCCGTTCGAGGAGTCCAAGATCCTCGCACCGGCCGGTCTCATCGCCACCCGGGAGGAACGCGCGATGATGGCCAAGGCGTCACCCGACGGCTGACCCGGCTGACCTGGTCGCTGTCCCCCGGTGCATGCTTCGCCAACTGCTGGGGACTCCCGGCCAACGACAACCGCGCGGCTCTCCGGAACCCTTGAACCAAGCGCCAGTCGACGAGGGGAGGAGTCGCCATGCGCACGCTCGGTTGGGGCTAGGAAGAGATGAAAAGACAGCACTCGGGGTCCGCTGTCCCATACGACCGTCGCGGGCGGTGTGCACGCCTGGCCTACGAAGTGTGCACTCCATGCCGTAGCCCACGGCGACGCCCGCGCAGGATGGTGGAGCGATGCCGACAACGAGGAAGCCGGCGGTCCCCGGGGCCGTCGCGGCCGCGAGCGCGTGGACCGGATGACGGCCACCTTCTCCGGCCTTTTCACGGTGCGGGAGTTCCGCTACCTATACCCCGCCTACGCGCTCTCCTACGTGGGCGACCGTGCTGCTGGTGACGCCCGCGGGCGCGCTGATCGCGAACTCGGCGACGTTCGCGACCTCCGCGGCACTCATCTGGCGGGGCGTCCGGCCCCGGCCCGCCCCCGAGAGCGGGGGCGCTCGCTGATCGCCCCTCAGGGACGCGGCGGCGGGAGTTCGCCACGTGTTCGCCGACCCCTGGCTGCGCCACTGCCTGCTCCTGGTCTGGCTGGTGTCGGCCTTCGCCTTCGGCACCGAGGCCATCGCCTATCCCCTCGCCCGCGAGCTGGGCGGCGGCCCGCCACTCGCCGGGGTGCTCATGGCCGCCATCGCCCTCGGCTACGCGACCGGCGCGACGGTCCTGACCTGGTGGACGCGTCCGGCCGTTCGCGACCGCGTCACCGTGCCGCTCGCCGTTCTCTCCGGGCTCGCCCTGCTGCCCATGTTCGCGCACCCGCCCGCGCCGGTCGTGCTCGCCCTGCTGTTCTGCTGACCTCCAGCACGGCCACGCCGAGATCGAGGACACGCCCGCCGATGAAAGGCGTCGTAGTCCCGCGCACTCGTGTCCTCCCCCACACGCAGCGTTCACGGCACGGCCCGCTGGGGAGGGCCGCGCCCTGAGTCAGGTGTAGAGCGGCACGCGTTTCCCCGGCGTTTCCCACCCGGTCCCCGGCGTTTCCCAGTCCAGGTGGCAGGGCACCCGCGGCGGCCGCGGCAGCCCGTCCAGCTCACGCACCCGCGACCGGACGAAGTCCAGCTCGCTCCGCCCGATCACGCCTGCGGTGGCGCCTGGCGTACCACGTCCGGCCGGCGCGGTCGCGCAGCGGCGGCCGGGTCGGACCATCCGGGGGTGGGCGAACAGCGAGAAGCTCTGCCACCTGAGTGCGGCAAGATCGGGAGCATGCCGATATCCATGCCCTCCGCGGACCGGTGCCCCTTCTGCGACTACCTCGCCGGGCTGAGCCCTGCCTCCATCCTGGAGCAGGGGGAGCACGTGGCCATCCTGGTCACCCGCTGGCAACGAGGGCAAGGGCACGTGCTGGTGATCCCGGTCGCCCACCGCCCGACGGTCATGGACGTGGCGCTCGCCGAAGAGCGGCACCTGATGAACGCCGTGCGGCGGGCGGCCCGGGCCATCGTCGCCGCCTACGACCCTGGAGGCGTCGCCGTCTGGCAGAACAACGGCGTGCCCGCGCACCAGACTGTCCCCCATGTCCACTTCCATGTCGCCGGCACCCTGCCCGACGGCGGCACACGGGCGGGCGAGGTCCCGCGTCTCGACCTCGATGCGACCGACGAGATCGCCGAGCGCCTCAGCCCTCATCTCTGAGCGGGCTCGCCCGGGGACACATTCACGTCAGGTCATGCCCGCCGACTGCCGCCATTCCAGGGCCTCGGCGGTGTCGCGGTATTCCAGCAGGTGCTGACCGGCGATCTCGCGCAGCAGGTCGCGCACCTCGGCCGGGGTCGCGCGGAAGAACTCGCGCCGGAGGTCGACCTTGTTGAGCCGCCGGTCGTCCAGCGCCGCGTGCAGCCGCGCCTCCAGCTCCACGGCGTCCTCGCTGAAGATCAGCGCGTGCGTGTCGAACCTGAACGGCACCGACGCGCCGCCCAGCTCGCGCACCCGGTCCTCCGGTTCCAGCCGGCGGGTCATGCCGATCTTCACGACGTCCTCGCCGAACGCCCCCATGTTGGAGACCACGTACACGTACCCGGCCCTGGTGTCGGCCTCGCGCGCCTCGACGGCGGCGACCGCGGCGGCGAGCTCCTCCAGCCTGACCTCCAACTCCGCCACGCCCTCCCGGGACGCGGCGCCGTCCTGTGCCGGTCCGGCCAGCGCCGCCCGGCAGTGGGCCTCCTCCTCGCGCAGTCGCGCCTTCTCCCGCTCGAACTCGCGGCGCGCCGCCTCCTCCTCCCGCTGCCGTTCCCGCTGCGCGCGGACGAGCTCCTTCTCCTCCTCCTGCTTGGCGAGGTGGTCGGCGGTCAGCTGCAGCTCGTAGATCCTGGTGCGGTGATATTCGGGGTTGACGTGGATGCTCAT
Source organism: Nonomuraea mesophila (assembly GCF_004352805.1). Taxonomy (NCBI): domain Bacteria; kingdom Bacillati; phylum Actinomycetota; class Actinomycetes; order Streptosporangiales; family Streptosporangiaceae; genus Nonomuraea; species Nonomuraea mesophila. The sequence continues at coordinate 182,571 of NZ_SMLD01000001.1, read as the reverse complement.
CGTCCGCCCCAGCCGCACGATCGTGTCCACGGACTTCTCCAGGCGTTCGATCGCTGACTGCAGGGTGTACGGCCGCATCGTGCGCACACAGTTGTCCGCCTCCGCGTTGTAGGCCCGCGCCATCAGCGTGGAGAAGTCGCGTGCCATCTTGCGCCCCTCGGCGGCCGAGCCGTTCGCCTGCCGGCCGGTGGCGCCGACGACGGCCCGCCCTTCCTTGGCCATCTCCTTGATGCGCGCCCTGACCTGTGCGAGGCGCTCCTCGTAGGCGACCACGTCGCTCAGCGGGTGGCGGTATTCGTACACGCCCACCTCCTGCAGCAGCGCGGTCTCCTCGGTCCACACGATCCGCCGCTCCGCCTCCCGCAGCCGCCGGGTCACGTCGTCGAGCGCGGCGCACAGCCGTTCGTACTCGTCGCGCAGCCCGCCGGTCAGCTCCGCGATCCGTATGGCGTCCATGCCGCCCAGCCGTTCCACCCAGGCGCGCAGCAGGGCGTTCTCCTCCGCCAGGCGTCTGCGTCCGCCGAACAGCCCGCCGCTCCTGCGTTCTGGAGGCTGCGGCGGAACGTCCTGCGGGACCCAGAACTCCCAGTCGGCGGGGGCCGCGGGCCACGCCGGGTCGGGCTGCCACCCCTGCGGCGGCCGCCAGCCGGGCGGCGGCTCGGGCCAGCCCGGAGGAGGATTGAAGCGGTATCCGACCATAGGCGCTCCTCGCAGGTGAGACGACAGGCCCACACTGGAGAGATAGCTGTGCGCCCCCGAAGAGTTACAGTACGCAGCCGCGAGGCGGAGAACGCGCCGCCGGGGGTCAGGACACGGGCTCTCCGACCCGCTCGGCCACGTCGGGGCGCCGTCGGTGGGCGGCGAAGAACGCGCGGGCGGAGGCCGGCAGCCAGAGTGCGGCGATCATCACGAGGTGGATGACGTCGGCGGAGATGACGGCCCAGTAATACTCGGACCCGGCGGCGGCCGAGACGAACCCGGCGAGGGTGGCGACGATGAGGTAGACGGTCAGGGCGACGCGGGCCCAGTGGCGGCCCTTGAGCGCTTTGAGCACGAACCAGATGACGAGGACGACGTCCAGGGCGTGCAGGACGACCGCGTACGTGACGGCGGCGTTGATCGCGAAGTCGAGGTGGGCGGGGTCGAGGCCGGGGTTGCCGCGCATGACCGACGCGCCGGTGAAGTCGCGGTCGATGGCCATCAGCAGCGGCAGGGCGACATAGACGGCGACCAGGACGATCGCCGCGGGAACGAGCAGTCGGAGCGGGGCCGGAACGGCCTTTTCTTGGCACAACCGTACTACCATAGCGGTTATGGTAGCACGGCTGCGCTAACATAAGCTCCATGCCCAGGCTCATCGATCATGAACAGCGGCGCGAAGAGCTCGCCGAAGCGGCCTGGCGAGTGATCATGCGTCACGGCATAGGCCGCGTCTCCGTGCGCATGGTCGCCGCCGAGGCCGGGGTCTCCGCCGGGTCGCTGCGCCACGTCTTCAGCACGCAGGGCGAGCTGCTCGTCTTCACCATGCAACTCGTCGTCAGCCGTGTCCGGGCCCGCATCACCGCCATCCCGCCCCACCCCACCGTCCGGCAGAGCGTCGAGGCCGTGGCGCGCGAACTGCTGCCGCTCGACGCCGAGCGGCGCGCGGAGATGGAGGTCAACCTGGCGCTGTTCAGCGCCGCCACCACCGAAACATCCCTTCGAGGGCCCCGCGAGGAAGCCTTCGAGGCCGTGCGCGACACCTGCCGCTGGATGATCTCCGCCCTCGACAACGGCACCGACCTGGCGCCGGGGCGCGACCCGGAGATCGAGGCCCAGCGCCTGCACGCCGTCATCGACGGACTCGCGACCCACCTCGTCTACGAGCCGCCGGCGGCCGACACGAGCTGGGCGACCAAGGTCCTCACCACGCACCTGGACTCACTGGCGGCATCCGCGCCGTGATCAGGAACAGGCGAAGAACGCGCTGGTGCTGCTGCACACCCCCACGGTGAACGTCATCGAGTTCATCCGGCCGTGAACCCGGTTCCGGCCGACCCAGAGGGCTGCCGCGCTCAGCGCGTCCGGGCCGGCCGACGGGAACCTGGCCCGGACGCGCGCTCATCGCAGGCCGCTCAGGAACGGGTCCACTTCTGGTTGGACGCCCCGGTGCAGTCCCACAACTGCAGGCGCGCGCCGTTGGCGGTGTTGCGGTCCACCACGTCCACGCACCGGTTGGCCGGGATGTTGACGAGGTCGCCCGCCGGGCTGAGCGTGAAGCGCTGGGCGCCGGTGCCGTTGCACGTGTAGAGCTGGATCGGTGTTCCGTTGGCGGTGCCGGCCGCCGCGGCGTCCATGCACTTGCCCATCGCACGCACCGTGCCGTCGCCGTTGATGGACCACTGCTGGGCGGCGGTCCCGTTGCAGTCGTACATCTGCAGCGGGGCGGCATCCACGGGCTCGGCGCGCGGGATGTCGATGCAGCGGCCGTTCAGGTTCGACCTCAGCGCGGTGCCGGACCCCGATCCGCCGTCGGTCCACGCGGAGACCCGGACGTAGTCGATCAGCATCGTCTGCGGGAAGGTGGTGCCGGCGTTGGGCGGGCCGGGCCAGTTGCCGCCGACCGCCACGTTCATGATCATGAAGAACGGGTGGTCGAACACCCACCGGTTACCGCGGAGACTGGCCGGAGTGATCCGGAAATATTCTGAACCGTCCAGGTACCAGATGATGAGGTTGGGCGACCACTCGATCGCGTACCTGTGGAAGGCGTCGCCGAGCGGCGCGCCCACCGTACGGCTCCCGCCGATCCCGTCGCCGCCGGAGTAGCCGGGGCCGTGGACGGTGCCGTGCACGGTGTTCGGGACGCTGCCGATGTTCTCCATGATGTCGATCTCGCCGTCGCCCGGCCAGTTGCCCCCGCCGAGCATCCAGAACGCCGGCCAGATGCCCTGACCCCGCGGGATCTTGATGCTGGCCTCGAAGCGGCCGTACGCCTGGGTGAACTTCTCGGCGGTCAGGATCCGGCCGGAGGTGTACTGGCAGGTGCCGTAGTGGCACTGCAGGTTGGACGGGTTCTCCCTGCGGGCGGTGATGGCCAGGTGCCCCTGCCCGTCGTGGTGGACGTTGCGCGTCGAGTCGGTGTAGTACTGCAGCTCGTTGTTGCCCCAGCCCCCGCCGCCGATGTCGAACTTCCATTTGGAGCCGTCGACGGACGTCCCCGCGGCGGCGTTGAACTCGTCGGACCAGGTCACAGGCCCGATGTCCGCCTCGGCCCGGTGGGCGCCCGCGACCAGGCCGCTGGTCAGGGTGAGGAGCATGGCCGTGGCCGCGAGGAGGAGCCGGGGTTTGCGCATGGAGACCTCCGGTATGTGGTCTGGCCCCCCGATCAACAGGATGTAATCTCAGCGGATTCTTCTTGTCAACAAGAAGCTTTACTTATTATTTGTGCGCCTCCGCTCCTCCCGACCCAGGACGCGGCTGGACTCTCCCACGGTGGGAGGCCCCATGCTGGACCCTGCGGTACCCGCGTCGGCATGAGGAGAGCCAGGACATGACCATCGTGAAGGACGTCGAGCCCCGCGGCATGCAGCACTGCGAGACGACGGCGCTCGGCGTGCTGCTCCGGCACGAGGGCCTGGACCTGTCGGAACCCCTGCTGTTCGGGCTGGGCTCCGGCCTGTCCTTCCTCTACTGGGACAGCAAGAGCATGGCGTTCCCCTTCCTGGCGGGCCGCGTCCGGCCGTTCGACCTCACCAAGAACCTGGCCGCCAGGCTGGGGCTGACGCTGACGGTCAAGGAGACCACCTCGCCGCGCAGGGCCTGGGAGAACGTCACCACCCCGATCGACGCCGGCCGGCCGGTCGGCCTGCAGCTCGACTCGTACCATCTGGACTATTTCCGCACCAAGGTGCACTTCGGCGGCCACGTCGTCGCCATGTACGGCTACGACGAGCACGACGCCCACCTGGTGGACACCGAACAGCAGGGAGGAGCGGTCCGCACGAGCCTGGCCGGCCTCGCCAGGGCACGCGCCGAACGCGGCCCGATGACCGCCAGGCACCGGTCCTTCACCCTCGCGCTCCCCCCTCACCCGCCCGCCTGGCAGAAGCAGATCGTCCCCGCCATCAAGCACTGCGCCGACGCCTTCCTCGCCGCTCCCATCGCGAACCTCGGCCACCGCGGCATCGCCAAGGCCGGCACGAAGGTGCCCGGATGGCTGCGTCGCGCCGGCGAGCCGCAGCGGGACCTGCCGCAGGCCGCCCTGCTCATGGAGAAGGGCGGCACCGGCGGCGCCCTGTTCCGCGCCCTCTACCGCGACTTCCTCGGCCAGTGCACCCGGCTGATCGACGACCACCGCCTGCGCACCGCCCACGACCTCTACACCGAGGCCGCCGCCCTGTGGTCGGACGTGTCGGCCCTGATCGCCAAGGCCGGGGACAGCGGCGACGCGCGCCACCTCGACCAGGCCGGCGCCGTCCTCCACGACCTCGCGCGCATCGAGCAGGACGCCATGCGGGCGCTGTGCCGGTTGTGACCGGCAGGGAGCGCCGAGCAGCCGCATGAATGTACGCAAGGCCGGCCTCCGTCATAGGCTCGACCACGCGCCTGACGGACAGGAGGCTGTGATGGCCCAGACGACAGCGACCGGGACGACGGTGGACGAGGTGATGGCCGAACTGGCCGGCCTCGAGGACCCGAAGATCCGCGCGGTCAACGAGAGACACGGTGACGATCACGGTGTCAACCTCGGCAAGCTGCGTGCGCTCGCCAAGCGGCTGAAGACCCAGCCGGAGCTCGCGCGCCGGCTCTGGGCCACGGGTGACACCGCCGCGAGGCTGCTGGCCCTTCTGATCTGCCGCCCGAAGGCGTACGAACGGGACGAGCTCGACGCCATGGTCCGCGAGTCACGTACGCCCAAGGTGCACGACTGGCTCGTGAACTACGTGGTCAAGAAGAGCCCGCACGCCGAAGAGCTGCGCCTGGCCTGGTTCGCCGATGCCGACCCCGTGGTCGCGAGCGCCGGCTGGGCCCTGACCACCGAACGTGTGACGAAGAAGCCCGGCACCCTCGACCTCTCCGGGCTGCTCGACATCATCGAGGCGCGGATGAAGCGCGCCCCCGACCGCCTGCAGTGGGCGATGAACCACTGCCTGGCCCAGATCGGCATCGAGCACGCCGACCTGCGCGCCCGCGCCATCGCCATCGGGGAACGCCTGGAGGTGCTCAAGGACTACCCGACGCCGCCGGGCTGCACCTCGCCGTACGCGCCCGCCTGGATCACCGAGATCACCCGCCGCCGGCAGGACAAGCAGCCCGGCTGACTCCCGGCCGCCGGGGACCGCACGCCGCTGCTCCTGGAGTAGCCTTGCCCGTCATGACCGACTTCGTCTCCCTCCCCTTCTACGACCTGTTCCACGAGAACGGGCACGTCCCGGGCATCCGCGAAAAGCTTCCCCCGCTCCTCACCGGAGTGCGACGGAGCATCCTGGAGATCGGCGCAGGGACCGGTCTGATCACCACGTCGATCGCCGACTGGACACCTGCCGAGATCTTCGCGCTGGAGCCCTCGGCCGGAATGCGCGGGGTGTTGCTGTCCCGGCTGAACGCCCGCCCGGAACTGCTCAAGCGGGTGACCGTGCTCCCCTATGACGCCCTCAGCCTGGACCTGGCCGAGCCGGTGGAGGCCATGGTGATGATCAACGTGCTGTACGCCCTGGATCCCGACTACCGCAAGCGGCTCTGGCCGGTGCTGGCCACCCAGCTGGAACCCGGCGGGCTGCTGGTCTTCACCTGGCGCGACGGAGGCCCGCCCGCGCCGAGCCCGCTCAAGGAACTGGAGTCGTGTCAGGTGGGCCGGCACACCTACACGATCCTGTCGGAGATCATCGAGTCGGACGAGGAGGCGTGCAAGGCCCGCTACCTCTACCGGGTCGCGGAAGGCGACAAGGTCATCAGCGAGGAGGAGATCGTCGGCCACGCCTACCGCCCCGTGCGGGACGTCATCGAAGGCGAACTGGTCAGCGCGGGCTTCGCCCGGACGGACGCGCCTGACGGGTTCCTCGCCTGGCGGCTTTGATCCGGAGCCCTGCGCTGTGCCCTCTCACCGGCGACTGACGCCGGCGGCTCGTGATCCGTACGCTGATCGTCATGGCAACCGACGGAGTAGCTTTACAGGTGCAGGACGTGACGTCGGCGTTGGACACGACGCTCACCGCCGTCCGAGCGGCGGGGGCCGACCCGCTCTACCGCGTGGGCGGCACCGGGGCCGCGCTGCTGCAAGGTGTCCGGCTTCCCGTCGGGGACGTCGACCTGCTGGTGGCCCGGCGCGAGGACGTGGACACGTTCGCCGCGGCCCTGTCGTCCCACCCCTGCCTGTACGCGGCCTCGTGGCTGCCCGAAAGCGCACAGTACTTCGCGAGGTACGACGTGCACGGCGTCCACGTGGAGTTCAGCACGGTCGAGCGGGAGACCGACTCCGACGGGATGGAGTGCGTCGGCCGCGGCCCGTGGCGGCACTACGTCCTGGTCACGTGTGGCTCGCACCGTGTTCCCGTGGTGCGCCTGGAACTGCGCCTGGCCACCGAGCTCAGGCGTGACCGGCCCGATCGGTACGAGCCGTTGCTCGACCACCTGGCGGCGCACGGATTCGACCGAGACCTGCTGAACCGGGCCATGGAGGCTCACGGCCTGTCACCGGAGAAGCAGAGCCTGATCAACGACCGTCTCCGGCCTTGAGCGGACCTCGTACATGTGGATCTGGACACGGTAGAAGCCCTTCCTGTCGTCGAAGTGTCCGCCGAGCCCAGCAAGGGCGGCGTGAACCCGGCGCGCGACAAGGATTCGTTCCGGCTGTCGGAGCGCGACGCGGCCCGTAAGCCGGCCGGCCGGACACTCCGGCCTGGCGTTCTCGAAGCTCGAGGGGAAGGCGTGGGCGAGGCCCTGAGCGGGGTTTCGACGAAGGGTTTGCCAGGAGGTTGCCGGTGGTCGGCAACGAGCAGACCTTGCTGCTTGCCCCTGCTGCCCATTGGCTCATCGGCCCGAGTCTCGAATACTCGAAGGAGCCACCGCCCCAGTGCCGTAATGATGCCAGGAGGGTTCATGCGCGCAGCCGAGATCGTGGAGACGCTGCCCACCGCGCGTCTCGACGACGAGGCGCTGGCAGCCGTTCGCATGTTGTGCGAGCAGCGGTTGCCGGGTCTGATCGTCGCGGACGAACAGGGGCGTGTGGTGGGCTGCCTGTCGTCGGTCGATCTGCTCAAGCTTGCCTTGCCCCGCTACACGCTGGGCGAGCCGCTCCTGGCCCGCGTGTTCGACGAGGCGCACGCGGACAGGATCGCCGAGCTCCTGGCTCGCAAGCCCGTCCGTGTCCTGCTGGAAGAGGCAGGACACCGGATTCCGGTGGCCCGTCCGGAGGCGACGCTGGTCGAGCTGGTCGAGCTGATGACACGCCACGGCTGCCCGCTGATACTGGTGGAACAGGTTGACGAGGGCGGCCTTGGAGTGATCACCGCCAACCGGCTGCTGGAGAAGCTGGCGGCCGCGATCAGCGAGGCCTCTCCATGACGGTGACGCCAATCTCCCAGCGAAGAAGAGGTGCCCAGCTGGCCGCTCCCGACGAACTCGCCGCGCTGGCCACCAAGATCGCAGCCGAGGCCGACGGGACATCCGGCGAGTTGCTGAACGGCTATCTGCAGACCCTGGCAGAGGTGAGCGTGAGCCGGCGCCCGCCCAGCGACGACGAGCTGAGGCAGTGGCGCGACATCGGTGCGCGGGCGGCCGATCTCGGCGTTCCGATGCGGAGCCTGATCAATCTCTACCTGCGGGCCACCTGGCAGGCCTGGCCGCATCTGCCCGGCGTGCGCGGTCCGGACGCGACAGACCGCCTCTGCCCGATCGGTGAGTCGGTCATGCGTACGGCCGACACCGCGGTGATGACCCTGGCCGAGGGGTACGAGGAGGTCCAGCGGTGGATCGTGCGCCGCGAGGAGTCCCTGCGCCGCGAGTTCATCGACGATCTGTTCGACGGACGCGACATCGGCGGGCTGGCAGAGCGTGCCGAACGCTACGGCCTGCACCTCGGCTGGGCCCACGTCGTGGCGGCGGCCCGCGGTACCGAGCCCTTCGTGGACGGCGGACTGATCGCACGCCAGGTCGAGACAGCGCTGCGCCCGTACTTCGGCATCCGGGACGCGCTGGTGGGCACCAAGGACGGGCTCCTGGTCTGCCTCGCGCCCCAGCAGCACCAAGCGGTCCTGGACGAATTCGTGCGCCAACTCTCCCTCGCCCTCGGCGCGGACACGTCGTGGCGGGTGGGCATCGGCCGCCCGCAGTCCGGCGCGGGCGGAGTCGTACGCTCCTTCGAGCAGGCCCGCGGCGCGCTGGAGATCGGCTCGCGCCTCAACCTCCCCGAGCAGGTGCTGCGCGCGCGTGAACTGCTCGTCTACCAGGTGCTGCGCCGGGACACCGCGGCGCTGTCCGAGCTGGTCACCGAGGTCCTGGAGCCGCTCCGCACCACGCGGATGGGAGCTGAGTCGCTGCTCAACACCCTCTCGGCCTATTTCGATTCGGGCAGTGTCGCGACGGTCGCCGCGCAGCGGCTCCATGTGAGCGTGCGGACGGTCACGTACCGCCTGCGGCGCGTCCGTGACCTCACCGGCTACGCGGCCGACGACCCGCGGCAGGCGTTCGCCCTGCACGTCGCGGTACTCGGCGCGCAGCTCATCGGCTGGCCGAACCAAGAGAGCTCATGACGCGACCACGTCTCGCACCATTGGACACGGGCGTCACACACTCCGGCGGGACCGGCACCATCCGTTTGATCCGTTGGGCCGCTCCGCTGCTCGCGGCTTTCTGGCTGCTGCTCTCCGGCCATATCGATCCGCTTTTCGTGACGTTCGGCGTGATCTCGGTCGTCCTCGCCTGCGTGCTTGCCCACCGGGCCGGGCTCAGCCTGGAGAAGGGCCCCACGCTGGGCCTGGTGCTGCGGCTGCCCCGCTATCTTCTCTGGCTCGTCAAGGAAGTCCTTGGCTCCGCGGTCACCGTGACACGCCAGGTGTGGTCGCCTCGAACGGACCTGGACCCAGTCGTCACCTGCACGCCCTCGCGCGGCCTCTCCCCTCTCACCCAGGTGGTGTACGCCAATTCCATCACCCTCACCCCTGGCACGCTCTCGCTCGACCTCGACGACGAGCACATCGAGGTGCACGCCCTCGACAGCGCCGGGATCGAGGACCTGAGTGACGGGCGCGTGCTGCGGCAGGTGCACAGGCTGGAGGCACGGCGATGATCGTCGCGGTGATGGCCGCGATCCTGGTCACCATGCTCCTCGCCCTGGCGAGGGCGTTCCTCGGGCCAGGCCGCTACAACCGCATCCTGGCGATCAACATGTTCGGCACCAAGACCGTTTTGTTCGTCGCCGTCTCCGGTTACCTCTTCGGCCGCCCGGAGTTCCTCGACATCGGCATCCTCTACGCCCTGGTCAACTTCGTGGCCGTCATCGCAGTCCTGCGCCTCACCCACCAGACGGAGAGCGACGCCGCATGATTCTCCTGGAGATCCTGAGCGCCGTGCTGCTCGCCGCCGGCGCGCTGTTCATCGTGTCGGGCGCCGTAGGCCTGCTGCGCTTTCCCGACTTCTACACCCGCATCCACGCCACCGGCATCACCGACTCGGCCGGGGCCGGACTGATCCTGCTCGGACTGCTGATGCGGACGACAACATGGGAGGCGGGAGTCCGGCTGCTCATCATCATGCTGTTCCTCGTGGTGACGGGTCCGACGGCGACACACCTCCTGGCGCACGCCGCGCGACGCGACGGCGTACCTGTCTGGCGTAAGGGCCACCCCCGCCGATGACGACGTTCACCGTGATCAACTTCACGCTTCTGGCGATCCTCACCGTGACCGCGCTGGTCATCGCGCGGTTACGTGCCCTGTACGAGGCCGCCATGCTGACCGCCCTGTCCAGTCTCGTCACCGCGAGCCTGTTCGTGCTCATGGACGCGGTGGATGTGGCCTTCACCGAGGCTGCGGTCGGCGTCGGCATCAGCACCGTTCTGCTGCTCGGCGTGCTCGCGCTCACCCGGTCGCGCGAGGCGGTCACTCCACGGCACAGGCACCTTCCCGCCATCGCCGTCACCGCGCTGACCGGCGGCCTGCTCGTCTACGCCGCCCAGGATCTCCCCGCTTTCGGCTCCGCGGACAGCCCTGTCCAGCGGCACCCCGTCACGGAGGTCTACCTGCACCAGTCGCAGGAAGAGATCGGCGTGCCCAACACCGTCACTGCGGTGCTGGCGAGCTACCGGGCGCTGGACACGTTGGGCGAACTGGTCGTGGTGTTCGCCGCGGGCACCGCCGTACTCCTGCTGCTCGGACCGCTCACCCACGGTGGGCGGCGGCAGAACCTGGACCTGATGGAGTACAAGGTCCTACGCGTGGTCAGCAGCCTGCTGATGCCGTTCGTCCTGGTGTTCGCCCTCTACGTGCTCTTCCACGGCGACTTCGGGCCTGGAGGCGGATTCCAGGCAGGCGTGATCTTCGCCACCGGCTTCGTGCTGCACGGCCTGGTCTTCGGCCTGGACAAGTCTGAGCGGGTGTTGCCACCGGCAGCGCTGGGGGCTCTGGTCCCGCTCGGCCTGGGGCTCTTCGTGGGTTTGGGCGTGGTGACCATGCTGCTGGGCGGCTCATTCCTCGACTACGGCACGCTGCTGCCCGCCGACGGGCCCGCCGCTCAGCACCTGGGCATCCTGACCGTCGAAGTGGCCATCGGCATCACCGTCGCGGCGGTCATGACCTCGATCTTTTTCGCTTTCGCGGGCCGGAGGCCCACGCGATGACCGGCACGCACTACGTCTACTGGCTGCTGTTCGCCCTCATGATGATCGGCCTCTACGTCGTCATCAGCCACGGCAACCTGCTGAAGAAGATGATCGGGCTCACGCTCTTCCAGGTTTCGGTCTTTCTGTTCTTCATCAGCCTCGGCAAGGTCGAAGGCGGCAGCGCGCCGATCATCTCCCCGGAGGTCGAGACCTACTCCCACCCGCTTCCCCAGGTGCTGATCCTGACCGCCATCGTGGTCGGCGTCGCCACCCTCGCGGTCGGCCTGGCACTGGCTGTGCGCATCTTCGAGGCTTACGGCACCGTGGAGGAACAGGACATGCGAGAGCGTGACGAGGACCGGCACGGAGCCGCCTCATGATCGCTAACCTGCCGATGTTGCAGGTGCTCATCCCACTTGGGTGCGCGCCGCTGTGCGTGCTGTTGCGCCGCCGACGCCTGGCGTGGCTGGTGTTCCTGGTGGCCGCGCTCAGCTCGCTGGTTTGCGCCGCCGTACTCGCCCGGCTGGTGGCGGCCCACGGCCCGCTGCACTACGCCGTGGGCGGGTGGGCGCCACCGTACGGCATCGAGTTCGTGGTCGCCGGCTACAACACCCCCGTACTGCTGGTCGTGTCGGCCGCGGCCGCGGCCGTGGCCGTCTACAGCCTGGGGAGCGTGCGCACCGAGGTCGACGACCGTCGGGCACCGCTGCTCTACACCTTTCTCTGCCTCACCTTGGGTGGCCTGCTGGGGCTGACGGTCACCGGCGACGTGTTCAACGCCTTCGTCTTCCTGGAGATCAGCTCCCTGTCGACCTACGCCATGGTCGCGCTGGGCCCGCGGCGCCGCGCCCTGCCGGCCGCCTTCCGCTACCTGGTGATCGGCACGGTGGGCGCGACGTTCGTGCTGATCGGCATCGGCCTGGCGTACGCCGTCACGGGCACCCTCAACATGGCCGACCTGGCGACGCGCCTGGCCGCAGCCGACAGCGACCGAGCGCTGTACGCCGCCGCCGTCTTCGTCTTCGTCGGCCTGGCGGTCAAGGCGGCGGTCTTCCCGCTGCACGCCTGGCTGCCGGGAGCCTACGGCGAGGCGCCATCGGCGGTCGGCACGTTCCTGGCCGCCACGAGCACCAAGGTGGCTCTGTACGTGCTGTGCAGGCTCACCTTCACCGTGTTCGGCGCCGGCCTGGTCTTCGGCACGATGCCGCTTGGGAGGATCGGCCTGCTGGCGGGCGGACTGGCGGCAGTGGCCGCCTCGGCCGTCGCCTGTTTCCAGACCGACCTGAAATACCTGCTGGCCTGGTCGAGCATCGCGCAGATCGGCTACATCCTGGCCGGGATCAGCCTGGGCACCGCCGCCGGAGTCTCCGCCGCCTACCTCCATCTGATCAACCACGCGGTGATCAAAGCGTCTCTCTTCGCCGCCGCCGGCCTCCTGCTGGTGCGGCTGGGCTCAGTGCAGTTGTCCGCGCTGGCCGGCCTCGGCCGGCGCATGCCCTGGACCTTCGCGGCGATCGTGATCGCGGGCCTCGGCATCGTCGGCGTGCCGCCCACGGCCGGTTTCGCCGGCAAGTGGGCGCTGGCCTCGGCGCTCGTCGAGGCCGGCCAGTGGCCGGTACTCGTGGCCATGCTGGTCAGCTCCCTGCTGGCGCTCGGTTACATCGGGCGCATTGTGGAGACCGCCTGGTTCCGCGAGCCCGCATCGGTCGCTGAGCTGTCAGTAGCGCCTGCGTCGATGACCGCCGTGGTGTGGGTCCTGGTCACGGTCTCCGTCGTCTTCGGTCTCGATGCGGCGTTGCCGGCCTCGCTCGCCGAGTCCGCCGCCGAGGCGCTGTTGAACGGTGGTGGATGATGCCTCTTCTCCTGGCGGTCGCCGTGACGCTGCCGTTGCTGGCCTGCGGGGCCGTGCTTCTGCTGCGGCGCAGGCCTGCCGCACGTGAGGCCGCTTCGGTGGCCGCCGGCGTCGCATTGGCCGCCACGATGCTCAGTCTGTGGCCCGCCGCCGGGCAGGACGTGCGGCTGACGCTCTGGTCGTGGCTGCCCGGGTTGTCGCTGGAGTTCGCGCTGGAGCCGCTCGGGCTGCTGTTCGCCACCGTGGCGGCGGTGCTCTGGCCGGTGACGACCGTGTTCGCCGCCGGATACCTGCGTGCGAGCGGGACGCCGCACCAGACACGTTTCTTCGCCTTCTTCGCCCTGGCCATCGTGGCTGCGATGTGGATCGCTCTGTCGGCGAATCTGCTCACGCTGTTCATCGGCTACGAGATCATGACGGTGGCGACCTGGCCGCTGGTCGCGCACGGTGGCGATGCGGCGGCCCGCCGCGGCGCGCGCGTCTACGCGGCGATCCTGCTGACCAGCTCGATCGGCTTTCTGCTGCCCGCCGTCGTGTGGACCTGGGTGTTGGCCGGCGAGACCACCTTCCGCCCCGGCGGCCTGCTCGGCGGAACCGCGGGAACCGGCGTGCTGACCGTGCTGTTCGCCCTCTACCTTGTCGGCATCGGCAAGGCCGCGCTGATGCCGGTGCACCGCTGGCTGCCCGCCGCGATGGTGGCGCCCGCCCCCGTGTCGGCGCTGCTGCATGCTGTCGCGGTGGTCAAGGCCGGGGTGTTCGCGGTGCTGAAGGTCACCGTCTACGTCTTCGGGATCGACACGCTCACCGAGACCGGAGCCGCGGCCCCGATGAGCTGGGTGGCGGCGTTCACCGTGATCGCGGCGGCGGTGATCGCCATCAGGTCCGACAACCTCAAACGCCGCCTGGCCTACTCCACCGTCGGCCAGCTCGCCTACATCGTCCTGGGCGCGACCCTCGCCCGCGACATCGCCGTGGCAGGCGGGGTGTTCCACCTGGTGACGCATGCCGCCGGGAAGATCACGCTGTTCCTGTGCGCCGGCGCGATCGCGGTGACGGCGCGCAGGACCCGCGTCAGCGAGTTGGACGGCCTGGGCCGCGCCATGCCGTGGACGTTCGCCGCGTTCCTCATCGCCGCCCTCTCGATCATCGGGCTGCCTCCCCTGGGCGGCACCTGGAGCAAGTGGCTGCTGCTGATGGGCGCGGCCGAGGCGGGGCAGTTCGCCATGATGGCGGTGCTGCTGGCCGGCTCCCTGCTCGCGCTGGCCTACCTGATGCCGATCCCGGCGCGTGCCTTCCTTCTGCCGCCGGCGGATCCGCCTGCGCACGGGGAGGCCCGGTTCTCTCTGTCGGGGCCGCCCGTACTGACCGCGCTCGGCTGCGTGGCGCTGTTCTTCGGCGCGGAGGCCGTACTCGCGCCGCTGGCCGGGATTCTGGAGGTGCCGTGAACGACGATGACGACCGCCGCCGGCTGGACGAGCCGCGCAACGTGACCCGCATCGTGTACGGCCTGGCCGTCCTGTGCGCGCTGATCTTCGCCGCCGACCTCTTCTACACCAAGCATCCGCACTTCGCCGTCGAGGAATGGTTCGGCTTTCACGCCGTGTACGGGTTCGTCGGCGCCTTCGCCCTGGTCGTCGTCGCCAAGGGGTTGCGCAGGGTGCTGCGGCGTGATGAGGACTACTACGAGCGGGGCGGCGATGACGGCTAATCCCGCCCTGCTGCTGATCCTCGGCGCAGCCGGCGTGCCGCTGCTGCGCGGCCTGCCCCGGCGGGCCCTGATGGCCGCGGTGCCGGTCGCCGGGCTGGTCCTGCTGTGGGCGCTACCCGAGGGCGCCGCATCCGGCCTGCAGTTCCTGGGGCTGGAGCTGGTGCCGGTGCGGGTGGACGCCCTGGCGCGGGTGTTCGCCACGGGTTTCCTGATCGCGGCGCTGCTGACCATGGTCTACGCCATGCATCTGCGCGACACGCTGCAGCAAGCCATGATCCTGGTGTACGCGGCGGCTGCCGTCGGCGGCACACTCGCGGGCGACCTGGTGACGTTGTTCGTCTTCTGGGAGCTGGCCGGGTTGTCGTCGGCGTTCCTGATCTGGGCGGGACGCAACGAGCGCAGCCATCGGGCCGCCACCCGCTATCTTGCCGTGCAACTCCTGTCCGGCCTGCTCATGCTGGCCGGGATCGTGTTGCGGGTCCAGTCAGGCGCCGGACTGGAATTCGGCCACCTCGGGTTGGACGCGGCCGGCGGCGCACTGATCCTCGCCGCGATCGGCATCAAGTGCGCCTTCCCCCTCCTGCACTCCTGGCTCACCGACACCTATCCCGAGGCGACCATCGTCGGCGCCGTCGCGCTGTCGGCCTTCACCACCAAGTTCGCGGTCTACACGCTGGCGCGCGGCTTCGCCGGCACCGAGATGCTGGTGTGGGTCGGCCTCGTCATGGCCGTTTTCCCGATCTTCTACGCAGTCATCGAGAACGACCTGCGCCGGGTCCTGGCGTACAGCATGATCAACCAGCTCGGGTTCATGGTCGTCGGCGTCGGCATCGGTGGCGCGCTGGGCATCAACGGCGCGAGCGCGCACGCCGTGGCCGACATGGTCTTCAAGGGCCTGCTGTTCATGAGCGTGGGCGCGGTCATGTTGCGCACGGGCACCGCCAACGGGTCCGACCTGGGCGGGCTCTACAAGTCCATGCCGCAGACCGCCGCGCTGTGCATGGTCGGCGCCGCATCGATCTCCGCCTTCCCGCTGTTCTCCGGCTTCGCCACCAAATCGCTGATCATGGAAGCGGTCGGGCAGGAACATCTCACCGTCGCCTGGTTGCTGCTGCTGTTCGCCTCCGCCGGCGTCTTCCACCATGCCGGGATCAAGATCCCCTACTTCGCCTTCTTCGCGCACGACCGGGGGTATCGCGTCGCGGAGGCGCCCCTCAGCATGCGCGTGGCGATGGCCATGGCCGCAGTGGTGTGCGTGGCGATCGGGGTGGCGCCCTCCCTGCTGTACGGCATGCTGCCGTACGCCGTGGACTACGCGCCGTACACCACCGCCCATGTGATCAATCAGTTGCAGCTGCTGCTCCTGGCCGCACTCGCCTTCACGGTGCTGGTGCGCACCGGGCTCTACCCGCCCGAACTGCGCTCGGTCAACATCGACGCCGACTACGTTTACCGCCGGGCGCTCCCGCAGAGTTGGCGGGCGTTGTCGCGGGCCGCGGACGCGGGCCGCGCACGGGTCGGGCCCGTGCTGCGCCGCCTTGGCGGGGAACTCTGGAAGATCGTCACTGGTCCGCTCCGGCCCGGCGGCCAGGTCACCCGGCCATGGTCCACCCACCTGATGGTGTGGTGGACGGCGCTTGTGCTCGGCGCCATGCTGCTGCTGGCCTTTCTGTGATCTTGTCCAGGGATCCGCATCACCGACCGTACTGGTGGCATTCGCCGGTGAAGACGGTGGCGAGTTCCGCCTTGATGATCGACCCGGACATCTCGGCTGCCGGCACTCCGTTGACGCCCCCGGGGTCGCGGTAGACCTGCATCGCCAGCCCTTCGGTGAGGGCGGCGAGGCGGGTCGCGGCGGGCCACGGGTCCAGCTCTGGAGCGACCTCTCCGCATTCCTTGCCGTTGTGGATGGCTTGGGCGAGGTCGTCGCGCAGCTTCCTGGCGGTCCGGACGTCGACGTCGGCCAGCGCGGGGGCGTCCAGGGAACGCCCGGCGAACGCCCTGGTGACCCGGAACTCGGTACGGCGCGTCTCGTCCAGGGGGATGAGCTGGGTCATGGCCTCGGCCAGGAGCCAGGAGATCGGTCTGCGGTGCCGGATCCCCGTACGAATCAGCTCGTCCACCCTGTCGCGGATGCGTGCGCTGACGTACGTGAAAGCGTGCAGCAGCATCTCGTCCTTGGTGCGGAAGTAGTGCTGCACGAGCCCCACCGACATTCCGGCGGACCGGGCGGTGCGGGCCACGGTGACGGCGTCGAGCCCGGCGTCGGCGATCAGCTCGCAGACGGCCATCGCGATCTGCCGGCGGCGTTCTTCATGGTCGGCGGTTCTTGCCACTTGATAACCATACCGCAATACGGTAAAAACCGTACAGCCATACGCTTATCTACTGGATCCGAGGACCCCTTGCCCCTCCGCCGCCGGCGTGCCGCCGCCAGCATGGTGATCGCGTCGCTCTGCCTGCTGCCGGCCGTCCCCGTCACACCGGCCGTCGCCGTCACACCGGCCGTCGCCGTCACACCGGCCGTCGCCGTCTCACCGGCCGTCGCCCAGCCCGGCGACCGGTACGCCGCGATCGACGCCTACGTCCGGCAACGGATGCGGGCCACCCAGGTCCCCGGCCTCTCCTACGCGGTGGTCGGCCCCGAAGGTCCGCTGCACCAGCGTTCCTGGGGCGTCGACGGGCGAGGCAGGCCCATCACCGCCGGCACCCCGTTCCTGTGGGGTTCGGTCTCCAAGCCCATCGCGGCGACCGGCATCATGACCCTCGTCGAGTCCGGAAAAATCCGCCTGAACGACAAGGTGATCGACCATCTGCCCGGCTTCCGCTTCGGCGGCGCCACGCACGCCTCCCAGGTCGCCATCCGCCACCTGCTCGACCACACCTCCGGGCTCCCCGAGTCGGCCACCTTCGAGGTGACCGACTGCCTGGCACCCACCTGCCCGCCCCCGGCCGGACGCATCGGCGACCTGGACGAGGTCACCCCGCTCGGCCCGCCCGGCAGCACGTACGCCTACACCAGCGCCAACTACCTGGTGCTGGCCGCGGTGGCGGAGTCGGTCACCGGACGCCCCTTCCCCGGCTACCTCCGCGACGCCGTACTCGACCCGGCAGGCATGCGCGGCGCCATCGCCGACGCCGCCTCGGCCCGCGAACGCGACCTCCCGCCAGGACACCAGCTCCTGTGGGGCGTGCCCTCCTCGATCGCCGACGGCGTCGACACCCACGGCGCCGCCTACGGCTACCTGGGCGGCGACCTGAACGACCTGTCCGCGTTCGCGTCGCTCCAGCTCCGTTCGGGACAACGCGCCGATGGGGGCACTGTCCTGACCTCTGATTCCGTACGGCTCATGCGCGAGAAGGGCCGGCTGCAACCCGGCGGCACCGCCACCGGCTACGGACTGGGCTGGCGGGTGGGCGGCCTGGAGGCACCCCTCGACGGCGCGATCTGGCACACGGGCGCCACCTTCGGCTACTCGGCGACGCTGATCCTGCTCCCCCAGCACGACCTCGCCCTCGTCCTGCAGCAGAACCTGCACGGCCTGCTGCACGACGGAGCGGTCATGCAGGCCGGCTTCGGCGCCGCGCGGCTCCTCGCGGGTGCGCAGCCGCCCGCGGACGCCTCGACGCTCGGCTACCACCTGACCACGTGGAGCCTCACGACACTCGCCCTGGGACTGATCCTGGCGGCCGGGCGTTCGGCCGTCCTGCTCCGCCGCCCTCCCCGGCCCGCCTCCCCGCTCCGGCGTACCACCGTGGCCACGGCGTGGAGCCTCGCGGGGGCGTTGCCGTGGATCGCCCTGATCCCGCTCGCCGGCGAGACGGGCCCGCGCCTGCTCATGATGTGGCTGCCCGACGTCTCCCTCGCCCTGTACGCCGCAGCCGCCGCCGGAGCGTTCACCGTCGCTCTGCGCCTGGCCCTTGCCCTCCGCACCCCATCGAGCGACCAACCCAGGCCAGGCGCGAACCGACACTGAGCGTCACCGCCACTCCAGCGGGGCCATCGGCCGACTCGTCCCCGAGGACGTCGTCGGCCTGATCCGGTACGTACGCCGGCACCTGACCTCGTAGGGGCGGGTCGCGTCGGCTTCGGTAGTATCGCGGGCATGTCTGCAGCTTCGTGCGCGGCCGCTTGTGCCGCGGTGACGAGGACGCTCCGCTAGCGGCGGGGCGTTCGTCTCACTTTGTGAACGATCCGTCGCTCCCTGGTCGTACCGGAGCGGCACCTTCGTGCTGCTCGGAACTTCTCCAGAGCAACGGAGCAATCGATGCTTTCAGGCATTCTCTTCTCGCGCCGGGACGAATCGTCCCCGGTGCGCGCGTGGCTGGTGCTGTGCTGCATGGCCATGCTGCAGTTCTTCATCGCGGTCGACGTGACCGTCGTCAACGTTGCCCTGCCCTCGATCGGCGCCGGCTTCCACGTCGACAGTCACGCGCTGACCTGGGTGGTGGTCGGCTACACGATCACCGGTGGCGGGCTGCTGATGTTCGGGGGGCGGCTGGGCGACGTACTCGGCAGGCGACGTGTCCTCCTGCTCGGCACCGCCCTTTTCGGCGCGGCGTCTCTGCTGGCCGGGCTCGCGCCCTCCTTCGCTCTCCTGGTGACGGCCCGCCTGCTGCAGGGAGCCGGCGAGGCGATCGCGCTCCCGGCGGCGATGGCGGTGATCGTGCTCATGTTCCCCGAGGGGCCTCGCAGGTCGCGGGCGCTCAGCGTGTGGGCGGCCGTCGCGAGCTGTGGACTCGTGCTCGGGTTCGTACTCTCCGGGATCATCGTCGAGCTGCTGAGCTGGCGGTGGATCTTCCTGGTGTCCGTGCCCTTCGTCGCGGTCGTGCTCGCCGCGGTGGTCTTCCTCGTACCGGGTGAACGGCCGGCCGAGGCTTCACCTGTGGACCTGCTCGGTTCGCTCCTGCTGGTAGCCGCCCCGCTGCTGTTCACCCTCGGGGTCGTGGAGGCAGGAGAGGCGGACGGCACGCTGCCATGGCTGCCGCCGGTGGCACTGGCCGGCGCGGTGGCAGCCGGGGCCCTGTTCATCAGGGTCGAGCGCCGTTCACCGCATCCGCTGGTGCCGCCGCGGTTCTTCCGCAGCCGGCCCCGCGTCCTCGCCAACCTCGCCACCGCCCTGCTGAGCGCGGCACTGTCCACCTCGTTCCTGCTGTTCACGTACTACCTGCAGGACCGCCTGGGCGCCGGTCCGTTCCAGGCCGGCCTGGTGATGCTGCCTCTGGCGGTGTTCCTGATCGCGGCCTCGGTGCTGGTTCCACGGCTGCTCGGCCGGTGGGGCGCCCGGACGTGTGTGCTGGCCGGGATCGGCTTCACCGTACTGGCGATGACAGCCATCGCTGTCGTCTCCTACCTCCAGGCCGGCGCTCCGGCGATGATCCCGGCGATGATGCTCATCGCCGCCGGGATGGGGTTCGGGCTCGTCGGACTGCAGTACGTCGCGGTGACCGGAGTGACCGAGGACGACGCCGGCATCGCCTCCGGTGTCCAGCGAGCCGCCGACCAGCTGGGTGGTTCCACCGGGATCACCATCTACGTCGGCATCGGCTTCGCTCCCGCCTTGAACGGCATTGACCCGTTCCTCGCCAGTAGCTCGCTGGCAGTCGCCGGGCTCGCCGCGGCCGTCTTCGTCACTTGGCGGATCTCCATGCCCACCGCGGTGATGGCGGAGGAAACCGGGTAACCCTCTCGGCGTACCTGTGTACGCCTTGGCGGTCACGATGCCGACGTGCATCCGCTCGGCGATCCCCGGGTCGCCGAGCCCCGCTCGATTGGTGTCCCGTGCTGCTCGGTTCGAGCAGACCGAGCCCTGACGTGCCAGTATGTCGCGCTGTGGGAATGTACAACCGCCTGCGGCTTCCGTTCCACCTTGAGTGCCCCGCATGCGGCGAGCGTGATCGCTGGTGGCTTCAGTTCCGGTTCGGAACCCTGACCTTGGCGGATTACGAGCTCGGCCATCGGGTGAACTGGCTGCGCCGAGGGCTCAAGGAAGGGCGGCCAGGGCTCGGCCGTGTCCTGATCCAGGGGACTCTTGAAGAATGTCCGCACTGCCGGGCGGACCTCGGGCCGGCGCACGAGATCTGGATCATCGAGGTGCGTGACGACGTCTTCGCCACCGTGGTGGAGGATACGAGCGGTCAAGGGTACTGGCAGGAGTTCTGGCGAGTGGCCTGAGTTCCGTACGTCTCGCGCGAGCAGTCATAGTTACGGACGCGTTCCCGCGAGTGACCGCGACGTTGTCACCCAGCACAGTGATCACCTCGGAGTCGGCGATGATCAGGGACGCCGCAGCCGTACAGCGACGAAGCACGGGGCTTGGTGGAGCCTTTCGTACGCGGCTTCGTCGACCTTTCGCAAGGCGGCCGTGGGCCGGGGTTCGACCAGTTGCTCCAGCACGAACCCCGCGGCCAGCAGCTCACTCAGAAAGGTTTCCAGCGGCATGCGCTGGTAGTGGATCGAATGCTCGCCACCTGCGACGGCCAGGTCACTCCAGTCGTGGCTGAAGTACGAGCCTCCGAAGTGACGCCAGTCGGCTGTGGGGTGGGTGATGGACATCAGAAGCCATCCACCTGGTCGCAGAACGCGGCGTAGTTCGCCCAGCAACTGCTCACGATTCTTGATGTGGTGGAACACGAGGGCGCAGACCGCACCGTCGAACGAAGCGTCAGCGGCGAAGTCGAGTGGCTCTTCGAGGTCGTGAAGGAGTAGTTCCGCGTGGCCGTTCACGCGGGTCCGGGCGTGGCTCAGCAGCGTGGCACTGCCCTCGATCCCGACGACCTGGGCGCCGCGGGCCGCGAGTTCGGACACGTAATGGCCTGCCCCGCAGCCGACGTCCAGGATTCTGGCATCGGAAACATCACCGGCGAGTCGCAGCATCGCGGGTCTGTCTGTGTAGGCGTTGTAGGGGCTCGTATCGGCATGCTTGGCGAAAAGGTCGCCGAGCGCGCCATGGTAAGCGGTCGCCTTGCGCATCGGGACATCATCGCAGTTGCCGCACGTCACGCGGACTCGCAGACGCAGAGTTGCAGCGGCGCGTCCATGGCGAATGGCCGACCGAACCAGTCGCCGAAGCGCTCGACGAGTCGAAGGCCGCCGAGCGAGACGAGCAGCTGCAGCTCCTGCGGAAATATGCTCCTGATGTCGAGCGGTGCGACGACGAAGTCGGGCTCGGAGTCAGTCGAGAGATACCACGTCCCACGTGTCACCTGCGCGGACGCATCGTAGACCTCAGCGACATCGACGCTGACGTTGCCACGGTCAGGATCCATGAACGACTCCCGGGTACGCCGCACGCCATCGGCTTGGGCCAGCAGGGCACGCTCGGGTTGAACACATCGAAGACGAACCGTCCTCCAGGCGCCAGATGTCGTCGAACCGACCGGAAGCAGCTCACCAGATCCACAGCCTCATGCAGATGCAGTAAGGAATTGGCGGCGATGAACACGAAGTCGAATGTACGGCCCAGATCGAAGCCCGCATGTCACCCTGAATCCATTCCACCGCCGCACCGCGCTCGTTCGCCTTACGCTGCGCCTCGGCCAGCATGTCCGACGAGAAATCCGGGCCGACGCACGGATGCCCGTCGGACGCGATGGGAATGAGCGTGTGCCCGGTGCCGCACCCAAGCTCCAGTACGCGCCCACCTTGCCGATCGGCGTCGACCCGGTAGAAGTCGACCGCGGACCCGCCGCCCGGGAACATCAGGTCGTACAGCCTCGCGTGCGAGTAGAACGCTTCACTCATCGAGCGCCTCCCCTAAGACTTCCTCACCGTACGGTTGACCGCCGCGCAGCAGGCCGGCGACATAGCCCCTGATCGTGACCCGCGTACCGAAGTCGCCGGCCTCCTGGCTCTCGCCAACGGCCTGACCTCCAGTGTCCTCAGCCGACAGCGCAGCCACGAGCCGCTAGCGAGATCATCGATTACCACTTGGACCGCCTGTTCGTGCCGAGCCTTGCGCTTCGGAGCCCGGCCCACGAGATTCGGCCAGATGGGACGCAGCCGCGAGCCGCAGCGACGACTGACCGAGTCCCAAACGGTGGGTCGCACCTTGCCCGCGTATCCAATGGCCCGACCAGCCAGCGCGTGACAAGCCCGGCTTCGAGATGCTGATCCGACGTTGTGAAGGGCACGCCCCCGAAACCGCCGACCAAGCCGACGCGACCATCACACTGCCCGATGGCACTTGCCGGTACGCGACGTTCATGGCGCTCGGCGTCGTCAGCATCATCATGGAACCTTTCATCCTCGTGCGATCTCGTAGTCCTGCCCGAGCACATGTGAAGATGACCACATGATCGAGGCCGAGTCGCGAGGAACGGCCTGCGGTGCGCATAGCCGTGTACGTGGGTGCGGCGCTCCTAACCTGCATCCCTGTCGTGGCCCTGATCTGGGCTGAGGACCTGCGCTTCATGCACTCGTCAGGGAAAATGGAGGCGGTCGCCCGCACCTGTCTACTTTCTTCCGAGGCAAAGGGTGGGGAGGGGACGGCTACGGCTACGTCTGGAGCCCCGTGAGCCGAACGGGCGATGTCCGGCACGTGAAGGGGCCTTGGTACGAGTTCAGAGACGACGCGCACCAGTGAGCTGCTCCGCTGGTGGGCCCCGACTTTGGTGGAGGTCTCGCCTTTACGCAGGTAGACCAGCACCAGCAGGGCCTGATGGTCGGGGTTCAGTCGCCGCCAGACCGACCTCATCGACTTACGGGGGCGTCGGATCACCCCGGCGACGTAGTTCAGGGTCTGATGCGACAAATCGACGGCGGCACGATACGACAGCACCAGAAGCTCCTGGTTGCGACGGTGTGGGTCGTGGTGATCAACCCGTCTACCGACTCGTGGACCAGAAGTGGATGGCTAGTCCGGAATCCACCAGCAGTAGAGCAGTTCATCGCTCTCCTGGGCCCGCCGCGCAAGGGCGACAAGCTCCCGGACCAGGTCCACCACGTCGTCGCTTTCGCTGAAAGGACAGAGGGGCTCCATCGTCCAACGCCGGGCGACTTCGAGCAGACGAGAGTCGTCGACCTCAGCGAGAGCATCGCGTGCGGTCACCGGTAATTCATCGATTTGTGGCCCATCGAGATAAGGCGAGTCCTCCGGGAGGCTCAGCCATGCTTCTTCACTTTGCGGTGCCCCTGCAGGCGGAGGGTACAAGGTGACTGTCTCGACGAGATCATCTGAGTAGGGCACGTCCTTGATGGCGGCCACGAGGCTGCCGAGAGAGCCGTCAGGGTCGACCCACGTGATTTCCACGACATCGAACACCGGAGCGCCGCGAAGGGGTTTGCTGCGGTTCCGTACGGTGGTCGGCCGCAAGGTGGCTGTGGCGCGATCGGGAGCACGGTAATAGTCACACATGGCGCTCATACAGGACGCTCCTGTCGGTGGGGGCATGATCGTTCCCGGCCGATGACAGGTTACGAGCCAGGGGCATGCGCTCGGAAGTACGGGCAAGCGACGGCATGTCTGGTGTGCCCCAAGGAGGTGGCACACACCGAACGGATGACGGCATGGTCAAACCAGCAGAGCCTCACGCGAGGACCGAGCTTCACCACTCCGCAGGACATGACCACGGCCCCTGCCGTCCATTCAGGGTCGAGCGCGGCCGGCCCTCGCTCGTTGCAGAACCTCATGGCCACAGGACCCATGGTCGGGTAGGGCATGAGCCCGCGCCGATAAAACATCGCCAAGATCAGGGCCGGCCACCTATGTTGCAGCCATGGCAGATATCTCCATGACGGACAGGTGCGACTGCGGTGCGACGGCCGGCCCGCTGGGCCTGTGCGTGGACTACTACCACGGGATCCTGGCCGAGGAGCAGTCGGATCCGCAGATGTTCAGGTGGCATGCTCCCGTGGTCGTGACGTATCTCCTGCAGCATCCTTCCGAAGCTCACGAGAAATACCTCGACGACCAGTTTCGCCAGTTGCAGCTCTACGTGGATCAGGGCCTTGACGCGCTGCTCCGCCTGGCGGCTCATTCGGTGGCACGGAACAACCACCGGGCACGGCGGGGCTACGACATGGCACCGTTGGCGGCATACGCACCACTCCCGAAGGGCGAACCTCCCGGCTTCAGTGCCTCGTTCAGCGGGTTGCCGTTCAAGGACGGGAGCTTTGTGTTCGACGGACATCTGGCGTATGGGGATCGCATCAAAGCCATCGCCGAAGCGACGGTGGAGTCCTGGACATCCGTTCAGAGCTGACACCCGAAGGTCAGCGTGAGAATATCCACGGCGAGTGCTCCAGCGCCCAAGACGCTCGCCGAGATCCGCCAGGACACTGGTGCCACCCAGGCTGAACTCCCCCTCGTCACCATCCTTAATGGCACGACGATCAGGCTCTCGACCTCGGCCGTCGCCCCCAGTCGAAGGACTATCCGTCTCGCGTGCGTGCTCGACGAAGAGCTCGGCCAGGTTCCGCATGTACCCACCTTCGGGCCTGCGCCGACGCTCCGCGATCATTCCGGAGCCGAAGCGCCCGCACCGGAGGCATTGCTTCTGCTGCGGATCCGGAACTCTTCCAGCCATTCGGCTACCTGCTCATCGGTGTGCAGGTGATCGTCATCAGGGCCGTGGCGCAGGTCGATGCCGTGAAGGAGTTGCAGCGCCCACCATACGAGGTCGTCGTCCACGGCTGGGCCTTCCGCGCGGACCCATTGGGCAGCCCATCGGTCGGCTTGGTCGCGGGTCACTGAGCCGTTGAGGATACCGTCGAGCTGTGCTTCGACCTGCGCGCGGGATGGTGCTGTGAACACAGGCTCAGCGTCTCACGCGACGTGGTCACCCACGAGCTTTGGGCTTGCTGCGATGGTGGCTTGAGCGGTCATCCTGTGAGGCTGCCGTCGAGGCCGGGCCGCGTCCAAGATCGTGGTGTATGAGAATGAAGCCACTCTGCGATCTGATGCTATTTAAGCAGCAATAGTATCTGTTGTCACATTTGTGTCATTGTCATCTCGATAAGCGGGCGCGGCGGTCGGGGGCCGTGCGAGCGATCAGCGTACCGGACCTGCATCTTCCATGATCTGGCTCTTCCCAGATGAGGGTGTAGTTGCCTGGCCCGCGAGGCTGACGCACTTCAAAGTGCCTTTTGTATGCCTCGTTCTACTCACTCATGATGGGGTTACGCACTGCTAGTGAGGTGAGAGACGGATGATTGAACGGCGAGAGCAGGGCACCGGTTCGCGGGTCGCCATCGAGGTCTGGGCCGATCTGGGCTGCCCGTGGTGCTACGTGGCGAAGCACCGACTCGAGGCGGCGATCTCCCAACGCCCGGACGCGGATCGGTTCGAGATCGTGATGCGGTCCTTCCAGCTGGACCCGACCGCGCCGCAGGGGCTGGAGAAGAACGAGACGAGCTTCGTGCGCAGCCATCCCGGCAGCACGGCCGATGACCTCCGGCGGGCCGAGCGCCAGATGCAGGCCATTGCCAACAAGGAGGGGCTGAGGTACACGGTCGACCGCTGGAACGCCAACACCTTCGACCTGCACCGGGTGGTGCAGTACGCAGGTGACCAGGGTCGCGGGTTCGCGTTCTTCTCCGCGGTCCAGGACGGCTTCTTCGCAGGCGTCCTCAACCCGTTCGATCCCGACGCTCTCGTCGAGGTGGCCGAGTCTGTCGGGCTGGATGGGCGGCGGGTGCGCGATATCGTCGCCGGCGATGAGTACGCCGACCGTGTCCGTGCCGATCGGCAGGAGGCCGTGGAGTTGGGCTCGACCGGGGTGCCGTTCGTGGTCTTCGACCGACGGGTCGGTGCGCCGGGAGCCCAGAAGGTCGCCGCCTACGACCAACTGCTGGAGCAGGTGGCCGGGCCCGCGCCGAGCGAGCGCGCGTCATGAGCGACCCCACGCACGACCTTCAGTTCGTCACCACACGCGCCGGCGGATGGTGTGATCCCGACACGGGCGTGTGCATCATCGACAGCTCGGAGGAGGAAGACGACACCGTCAGCGGGACCGCTGGCGAGGACGGCACCTGACCACCCGCCGCTGACGGGCCGCCCGTCGGTTATCGAGCCGGGGTGGTGACCGAGGTCTTCGCGCGGCCCACGCCCGTGGCCTCGCTGGAGGCTCGGTTGCTGGCGACCTCCCCGTGGTGGGCGACTGCCCACGCGGCCATCGCTGTGACCGCGTTCAGGAGTGACCGGCCGAGGTCGGTCAGGTCGTACTCCACCCGTGGCGGGACCTCGGCATACGCGGTCCGGGTGATCAGCCCGTCACGCTCGAGGTGCTTGAGGGTCTGGGTCAGCATCCGCTGCGAGATCCCCGGGATGCTTGCCTGCAGGTCGGAGTAGCGCAGGGATCCGGTGCTCAGGGTGCTGATGACCAGCACCGTCCACTTGTCGCCGATGCGGTCGAGCACCTCCCGGATGAAGGCGCTGTCCTCCGGCCACGACTGGCACGGGCCGCTGATCCGTCGCGCTGTCACCACCTCAATACCTCCCAGGCCGTACGTAACCGCATTCCCAGTATGAACCTACCTATCCAACTAAGGAAACACCGATGTCGTACCTGCTTCACGTCGATTCCTCCTCGCTCGGCGAGGCCTCGGTCTCTCGGAACGTGGCCCGAACCTTCCTCGAAGGCTGGGACGGGGACGTCGTCCACCGGGACCTGGCCGCAGCTCCGGTCCCGCACATCAGCGCCGCAGGCGTGACCGCCCGCGAGACCGACCCCGCCGACCACACCGCTGAGCAGGCCGCCGCGGCCGCTCTCCAGGACGAACTCATCGAGGAGTTCCTCGGCGCCAACGCCTACTTGTTCACTGTGCCGATGTACAACCTGTCGATGCCATCGGTCTTCAAGGCCTGGCTCGACCAGATCATCGTCTTCGGCCGCACCGTCCGACCTTCCCCTGCCGCCGGACGCCCCGCGGTGCTGATCTCCGCGCGGGGCGGCGGCTACGGGCCTGGCACGCCCAACCACGGCCTGGACTACGTCGTGCCCACCACCGAAGCGGTCCTCGGAAGAGAAGAGCTGCTCGGACTCGAGGTCCACACGGTGATCCCCGAACTCATCATGGCCACGCACAACCCCGCACTGGCCGAACTCCTCCCGAAGCACGAGGCATCCATGGCCGACGCTCACCAGCGTGTCCGCGAGCTGGCCGCGACGATCACCAACGCGACCGCCGCCTGAACTTCCCAGCGGCCACTGACCACAACTGCTGCGACGGCGCTGAGACAGGCACGTCTTGCCTGACGCCTTCACCGGACCTGACCTGACGAAGCTCTGCCGGCTCGACGAGCTCGGCCTCAAAGCCGCCACGCGGGGAAACAAGATCGCGGCGGACTTAGGAATAACGAACGAGGCCCAGGTGTCGGGACCTGCCGGTCTATCTGGGCTTTCATGACGCTCCTACACGCAAGGCGTCATGAGCTCTGCTTGCCGGAGGATAAGGCCCGGTAGGCGGCGCCGGCCGAGTTCAGGACGTTGGTCCACTCAGGATGGTCGAGATAAGCGTTGTCCGGAGCGGTAGGGCCGAGGTCATCGAGGGCGCGCAAGAGGGCGTCGACCACCGTCTGCACGAGGTCGGCTTCTCGCTGATCAACGAAAAGGTGAGGGATCAGTGCTCGTGCGCCGTGTTGGTCGATGAAGGTGTCGTCGATCAGCCAGTGCACGGCAGCGGTGAGATCCGGCGATCCTTCCCCGGATCGCCAGTGCTGATCCTGGTAGTCGTGGTCGCCTAAGGCTCGTAGTGCCTCGAGCACGTCCTCGCGTTGCTCTGGCCCCCGCACCCACTGTTTACCCGGATGTTCTTCCATCACGGAAGGAAACTACTGGGGACCTGTCGATGCCACGTCGTTGTGGGCGTGGTGGTCGGCGATGAGGGCCCCGCTGGTCAGTCATGATCCGCACCTTGGGCTGGGGCGCCATATGAGCCCGGGTTAGCGACAGACTGGCCTGTTCGGGGAGGGCATCAGCCGGCCCACCGTGTAACCGGGCAACGGGCGGGCTTGTCCGGGGGTCGAAGGGGGCGGAGCCCCCTGGGAAGCACTGTCTGGAACACTGAGGCGCGAAGCGCCCCATGTGGAAGGCCGCGCAGTGAGGCCCCGCAACGAGGGGAGCGGGTGACGGGAATCGAACCCGCGCTGTCAGCTTGGGAACTCTTTCAAGATCACACGGGCTGAACTGGAGAAACACCGACCTGGGCGTATGCCGGTCGAGTGACCGTGAGTCTCCCTGAGCCTCCGTAGATCGCTCTGCGAACGGGCACGCAACGGGCACGGCCACCGGCCTGCCTCGCCCTGCACAAATGGTCAGAGAGACAAGCCTGACGAGGCATAGACTGCGAGCATGAGCGCGATGCGTGAAGAGTTGCATGCTCTGGTCGATCGGCTTCCGGATGACCGTGTCCAGCCGGTCCTTGCACTTGTCCGCGAGAACCTCGAAACGGCTGGTCGGCGCGAGCGAGCGCTGGCCGTTATGGAGCGGGTTCAGGAGAGGATGCGCGGTGTGACGGGCGTCGACGAGGAACTGGACCGTCTCCGGGAAGGCGCGCGTGGCTGACGCGTACGTCGTGGACACTGGTGTGTTCCTACGGTGGTTCGTCGATCAACCTGGCTACGGGCACGCCCGCCAGATCCGGGACGACTTTCTGCACGGCCGGGTAAGGCTGGAGACAGCGGACTTCGCGCGGATTGAGGTTGCCGGAGTGCTGCGAAAGAAGGGCCTGCTCGCGGGGCGGCTGTCCGCAGATGAGTTCATTGCGGCCGTTCGAATCATTGACGAGCTCGGTGTCCGGGTTCATCCCGTGGACGCCGACCGGTTGGAGCGGTCCGCCGCCCTGGCGGTGCGGTTGACGTTGCGCATGTATGACGCCGTCTTCGCACAGCTTTCTCTCGATCAAGGGATTCCGCTGCTGACGACCGACGCAAAACTCCACCGGGCGCTTGATGGCGTCGTCGAGACTGAACTTCTCAAAGACTCAAGCCCTCAGTGATCACCGCTGAGCGGTGGGGCTGGACGCTGTTGCACAGACACTGGAGCGGGTGACGGGAATCGAACCCGCGCTGTCAGCTTGGGAACCGCATCGATCACGACTTGATGAGGCGCTGAGCTGGACGGAAAGCCGGTCCTGAGTGACCGCGGTTGACCCCCTGTCACCCCTCTTAATGGCCCGCTAATGGCCCGGTGATCAGCCCGCGAGCTGCTGCTTTTCGCGCAACGCGCGGTGCCGATCTCGGCACGCAATGGAGCATGTTGGAGCGGCATGTCCCATCATGGAGGTTGTGATCGAGGAGCCTCTCACCGGTGGAAATAATTCGCTGGAAGTGGTGCGCGTTGGCGACACAGTGCGCCGCGCTCGTGATGCGGGCGCTGAGTTCGCTTGCCAGGTGCTGCTCTACTTGGAGTCTGTCGGATACCCGTACGCACCACGCTACTTTGGTATCGACGAACACGGCCGGGACATACTGACCTTCATTCCAGGTAACACCACCGATCATCCCACGCAGCGAGCACCCGGCGCGTATGCCTGCGGGGGTCGAATGCTGCGCGACCTGCACGAAACAACCGCTGGGCATGTCCTAGCCGCCTCCGCCGAATGCGTCATCCACGGTGACCCAGGCCCGTTCAATACCGTCTTTCAAAGGGGTCTGCCGGTGGCCTTCATCGACTGGTCGTCGAGCCGTCCCGGGAACCGGCTCGACGATCTGGGCTACATGGCGTGGACCTGGTGCATCCAGTCCCAAGGCCGAGTTCCGATCGACCAACAGGCCCAGCATTTGCGTGAACTACGCGACGGCTACGGCGACGTCGATCCCGAACGACTCCTGGACGCGATAGTGCGTAGGCAGACCAGCATCGTTGACGCGGAGGCAGCCAACGCAAGTAATCACCACCTCACTGCGACCCGTCGCCAGCACGCCGAAGCCGCCATCGCCTGGGCGACAGCGGACCGCGAGCTTGTCTATGAGCACAAGGCGCTCCTGCTATCTGCATTGGCATGAAGTACCAGCCGTGAAGAGCTCGCAAGGCCTTCTGCTTCGTTCCCCAATCAAAGGACGAAGGTGGGGTTAGGCCATGCCGCTGATCGACAGTACCGAGGTGCTCGGTGGGCCGGGGCTGAGGAACGAAGCCCTGGACCTTCGATCGCCCCCAACCATGCACGGTGTCCAGCCATGCAGTGGCGATCGTAGGGCTGTATCTGTGCAGCGGCGTGGCAACCCCGGTCGGTGCGTTCGATTGGTACGGCAGGGCCGGTGTGCGGTGGCCGGCCCGGTGTCCCGCCGCCGTCCGGGACCGGCCCCCAGGCCGCACGCCCGGACGGCGGGCGGGCGGAGGGCCGGGGGTACGGCGGCGCGCCGCGCCGCCGCTTGATACCTACAAGAGCTATTCGGCAACGTTCCGGTCGAGCACCACTGCCTTGCGGGTCTCGGCGATGAGTTCCACGAGATCGGCTACAAGCTTGGGGCTTGCGGCGATGGTCGCCTGGGCGGTCATGCTGTGCGGACTGCCGTCGAGATCGATCACCGTTGCTCCCGCTTCTCGGGCAATGATGACGCCTGCTGCGGTGTCCCACGGGTTGTTACTGAGCATGATGGTGGCGTCGATCCTGCCGTGCGCCACCCACGCGAGATCGATCGCGGCTGAGCCGAACATCCGGATGCGCTGGACACGAGCGGCGAGTTCTTGGGTCAGGGCGAGCCGCGGCCGGTTGCGCTCGTCAGCGTTCTCCCCCACGGCGTAGTCGCCGATCGCCACGATCGCACTCTGCAACTCGCGGGCATCGCTCACCTGAATCGCGGATCCGTTGGCGACAGCGCCGGACTCTTCAGCCGCCGAGTAGCGGAGGTTGAGGAACGGCAGGTCGATCACACCGAGTGTGGGCGTGTCCTTGTCGATCAGCCCCAGGGAGGCACCGCAGAGCGGGATGCCGTGTAGAAAATTGGCCGTTCCGTCTACCGGGTCCAGCGCCCACATCAGGCCGTCGCCCAGGTGACTGACGCCTTCCTCCTCGCCCAAAAATCCGATTTCGGGCGTCTCGCGAGACAGGAATTCCCTTACGGCATCTTCTACGGCGTAGTCCACCTCTGTCGCCATGTCCCGGTCGCCCTTGGCCGTGATGACGCCGGGAGCCTTGGTGCGGATGATCTGGCTGGCGATCGACACGGCACGTTCAGCGATGGGGAGAACAGTCCTGGCGTCGATGGTCATACGGGTTTGCTCCGCTCCCACATATCTCTGAACACCTGGTCGAAGATGGGGAACAGCCCCTCTGCGGCGGTGTCGTCTTTGATCACAAAGGTAGGTGAATCGACTCCGCGCGCCTGTGGAAGATACGGCTGCACCACGCACAACCCTCGGTCCACGATGATCAGGTTGAATCGGATCGTCTCGTCGTAGACGTGGAGTTCAAGGCGTTGGGCCGACGTGGTGTCGAGCCGATCGCGCAGCCTGGTCAGCATGCTGATGTTGAGCGCCGTTAGGGTCGTCAGGGTGCTGTCGGTGTAGCCCTCTTCTGCTTCGCGGGCGCGGATCGACTGGCCCTTCGGGTCGAGGAAGAGGCAGCGGATGCGCGTGCCTGAGTCGAGCAGACGCTTGAGCTGATGATCGGGATAGCTCTGGCAGAGGATGTTGAGCGACAGGCCTGCTGCGTTGATCTCCTTCGCGTCGTCGAACATCGATGATGCCGGGTATGCGGAGGAGAAGGCCGAGCGGCTACTGAAGACCGCGGTTACATCGGCCATCTGCGGCATGGCGCAGGCGGCGGTGTCGGGGCCGGCGCTTCTGGCTGGCTCCGGATCTGTTCTCTGTGCGGGGATCTCGACGGCGGTCGTGGTGAACAGCTCATGTACCGACCTGCCCGGGAACATCGCCTCCAAGACGCGGCAGTGGCCTGAGTACGGCACACCCTTGAGCTCCCCGTTCAGCCATCGGTGGAGCTGTGCCCGGCTCGGCCAACCGCCCTGCAACGACGGGTCCACCTTCTTGGCCGCCTTGTCGTACTCCTTACAGAATGTGCTGTAGGTCTGCCAATGGCGTTGCGTCAGGAGAGTCTTCAACAGGATCGGCTGGTCAGTCATGATCCGCGCCTCGGGCTGGGGTGCCATATAGGCCCAGGTTAGCGACAGAGACGGGCTCGGACGAGACCAAGAGGAGACGAAAAGAGACGAGGCGATTACAGACGGTACTCGCGAGCGATCGAGACGTGACAACTCCTCGGGCAATCCTCGTTGCATGACTGCGCCATGCAACTCCTGCTCAGGACGAGGCTGGAAGTACATCAGCCTCCGCCGGGCCGTGGTGGTGGACGAGAACAACTCAGGCGATGCCGCTCCTGATGACCGACACCGCGATGACTGCTGGCGGTGCAGCGGGACCGGACGGGCGGGTGCGCTGCTGTGAACGTCTACGTCGGCTGCTTTGCGCCTCACGTGGGTCCGCCTCGGCCAAACTGCATGCGCCTGGTCTGGCGGGAGGTGGTACGCGAGCAGGGTCCGCCGCGCGTGATCGAGTTCACCTGCGAGTGCGAGGACATCATCTACGAACGGTGTCGCGAGGGTGGCCTTGCCTACATCCGTCGGACTACGCGTCTCGATGGAGTGGTGCAGCAGATTCACGAGACGTATCGCTGGCGATCCAAGGAGGCGCAAGACGTCTGGATTGCTCTCCTCAATGGTGAGGCGCGATAGGCGGGCGCGGCGGATGGCGAGTTCAGGGGTGCCATTGCGTCGCGTCTTGGTGCTGGTGGAGGGGCTGTCTGTGGCGCAGTCAGATGGTTCCTCCACCAGCTCGTACGCTTCCTGTAGCTGAGGGGGATGACAGGCTGTCCAACTAGAACTACGCTTTACGACAAGTCGAGTTGTTGGGTGGTCGTCATGTCGTCCGAAGAGTTCGCGCCCCCGAAGTACGCCCAGATCGTGCAGACGATCAGGCAAAAGATCGCGGACGGGACCTATCCGCCCGGCTCTCTGCTGCCCTCCGAGACGCAGCTCGTCCGCGAGTTCAGGGTGAGCCGGCCAACCGTCGTTCGCGCCCTCCAAGTTCTCCAGCTCCGTGGAGTCATCGAACGGGAGCACGGCAAGGGGTCCTTCGTGAAGGCCGCGCCACCAGGCGCCGCTCACCAGACTCCCCGTCCGGGCAGGGCCGTCCTCGACCGCGTGGAGGTGGACGAGAACTGCACTGTCATCGAGGCTGGATCGCTCGCAGCCAGCGCTGCGGTCGCGAAGCTTCTGGACGTGCCGGAGGGATCCGCGGTGGTGCGGCGTCGGGTTCTCTTTCGCGACGATGAGCGGCCGACTGACCTGTTCACCGTGTGGTGCCCGGCGCATCAGGCCGAAGAGACACAGCTCGGTGAAGCCCAGCCACTCACCGTTGGCATCAGAGAGCACCTTCGGGCGAGCAAGGGTGTCAAGCTTCAGCACGTCGTCGAGCGGCTGAGCGCTCGACACCCTTCGTCAGACGAAGCCAAGCTCATGGAGGTCCGCAAGAACGCGCCCGTCCTCGGGGTGCTGGCCAGTGTCTTCAACGGAGGAGGACGGCCGGTGCTTGTCGTGGACCTCGTTCTACCCGGCGACCTCCATGAGCTAGAGGACTCCTACTCCCTCTAACTCATAGTCCGTTTCTGCGGCGCTCTTGTTCCTCTTTCCAGGCCCGGCTTCGCGCGATTCTCCGCATGAGGGCTTTCTGTTCCTTCTCGGTCAGCTTGTGTCTGGCTAGCTGCCGATTGCGTGCTTTGCTCTTGGCGACTTCGATCCACCGCGTGCCCCGCACGCCTGGTGGCAGCCCCATGGGCTCGTCGTCGGGCTCGCTCCTGATCGACATGTCGCGAGCGTGGTTGAGGTCGTACCGTAATTTCGAGATCTCGCACTCCTTGCACGGTCCCATATCGGCGCGACTGCCACATGGTCCCCGCACGAGCTTTGGAGATCACGTGGAGTTGATCGTCATTTAAACCGATCCATCCGCTATGCCGCAATGGCTTATGGATGGATTTGTCATAGCCTCATAAAAGATCTTGAAGAAATCCCGCTAACTCGTGTTGTCAAGTCCCTGACCTGCGGGTACCTTCATGACAACTCGGCAAGACGAGTTAGCGACAAGACGACCAGCTAGGAGTAAGCCTCATGGCACTGCAAGGTCCCATCCCCGTCACGTTCGACATGGTCTTCCCGCACGGCTGCTACATCGTGGGGGACGTCGAGCCCGTCAAGGACTTCGACGCCTCGACCAACGGGCGCTTCGTCCAGACCCGCGACAAGCAGAGCGGAGAGCTCGTCTGGCAGGTCAGCGTCATGGACGCCGACCCCACGCTCAAGGCGGCTCAGAAGACCGTCTCCGTCAAACTGCTCGGCCCGACTCAGCCGGTTCCTCCGGCTCCGATGGCCGGGCTGCCGTTCACGCCGGTCGAGTTCGACCAGATGACCGCCACGCCGTACGTCAACCAGGCCGGAAGGCTGGCGTACTCGATCAAGGTTCGCGAGATGCGCGCTCCTCGTCCGGCCGGTAGGGCGACGACCGCTGCCAAGGACGCGGCGTGATGGGGCGGCGGAAGGCCCGCCCGGTCAGCACGATCGCGCTCAAGGTCGGTCAGGGCGCTGACGCACGGAACCATCCGTACCCGCAGCGGTCGCCGGTCCTGGGGCTCGTCTTCGGCGGTACGCAGGTGCTCGTCACCACGTCGGCCAACGATCACGTCACCCTCGACGACGTCGAATTCGCTCGGGCTCTGGCGCGAGAGGCCGCCATGTTCGCCGGAGCGGTCGAGCGCATGTTCCACGGCCTCCCGAACGGTCTGGGGGTGGCGGGTCGATGACGCTCAGCCCGTACACCTACGTCACCGTCTCCCTACGGCCCGATCAGCCGTCGCGGTTCAGCATCGCCTTCTGCTCGGTGGAGCTGCGGGCGCGCGCCTGGCTCGGAGAGAACAGCAGGCCCTGCTTCGACCTCGACACCTCGGACGCCTCGGTGACCGTCTCGACCGCGGGACCGGTGACCGACGACGACCTGACCGTTGCTCGCGAGATCTTCAACGCCGCCGCTCGCTATCTGGCTGACTGCGAGCGGCTGCACTCCGGCGAGTCAGGCAAGGCCACCGACGGCGAGGCGGCCTGATGCTCAGCGGGGCCGCAGGAAGCGGCAACTTCCGGCGGCCCCTCGGCCTTCCGCACACACGCGACATGCATGGAAGGACTTCACCCTAATGTTCAAGAGAATGCCCGGCGACGAGCCGCACCGCATCGTCTCGACCACCCCTGACACGGCGGTGGTCTTCAAACCGGCCGTGGTGCAGACCCCGGCCATCATCACTCTGGTCATCTTCGTCGCCCGGTTCGTAGCCGGCCTCTTCCGTCTGGTCTGGCGGCATCCCGTCGCGCTGGCGGCGATCGCCGTTCCTGCTGGGCTCTGCCTCGTGTACGGCTGGCGCGTCGCGCTGCTGCTCGTCGTTCCCGCTCTCGTGGCCATGGGCGCCTGGGCGATCCTCGACAGGCCGACGTTCGCGCGGTGGATCGGCTGGCGGCTGGTCGCCTTCGCACGCTGGTTCTGGATCTATCGGCGGCACTGGCAACCGGTCATGGCCGTCGCCGGACTGGCTCGGCACCTTCGCGGACGGGAGTACGTTCCGCGGCTGGTCAAGGTCACATCCGACTCCTGGGCCGATCGGCTCACCGTCCGCATGCTCGACGGCCAAGCGGTCAAGGACTGGTCCGACAGGATCGAGAACCTGTCCCACGGCTTCGGGTCGGAGAGTTGTCGGGTCGCGGTGGCCAGGGCCGGTCACCTCGTGCTGACCTTCCCACGTCACGATCCGCTGGCCACGCCGATTGCAGCGCTACCGATCCCGGATACCCCGACTGTCGGGGCGGTCGAGATCGGCAGGCAAGAGGACGGCTCGCCGTGGCTCCTCCGGCTGCACGGGACTCATGTCCTCGTCGCCGGGGCCACGGGGGCGGGCAAGGGCTCGATCATCTGGTCAGCGATTCGTGGCCTCATGCCTGCCATGCATGCGGGCCTGGTCGAGATCTGGGCGCTCGACCCGAAGCTGATGGAGCTGTCGTACGGCAGGGCTCTCTTCGGCGGCCGGTACGCGGCTGATCCCGCTGACTGCGCTGACCTGCTCGACGAGGCCGTGACTGTCATGCAGAAGCGTGCCGCTCGCTTCGCCGGAATTCAACGATCACACACACCCACTCTCGACGACCCGTTCGTTCTGGTCGTGGTCGATGAGGTGGCCTTCCTGACCGCCTACCAGTCCGACAGGCAGCTCAGGCAGCGCATCTCGGCTGCTCTGGCCACGCTGACCACTCAGGGACGCGCGGTCGGCGTCGGCGTCCTGGCGGCTCTCCAGGACCCTCGCAAGGAGGTCATGAACATTCGCAACCTCTTCCCGGACAAGATCGCTCTACGGCTCGACGAATCGGAGCAGGTGGACATGGTGCTCGGTGACGGGGCTAGAGATCGCGGTGCGCTGGCCGATCGCATCTCTCCTCGTCCAGAGCGGGGAGCGGGCGTCGGGTACGTGCGGCTGGAGACCAGTCCTGATCCGATTCGCGTCCGGGCCGCGTACGTCTCCGACGATGACATCCGCGCGATGGTCGGTGAGGTCCGATGACACTGGCTCACTTCCTCGACGGCCTCCGCTGCGCCTCCTGCGGCGTGCTGAATGTCCTCTGGCTCGACGCGATGCGCGGCTTGGTCGAGTGCTCCGAGTGCGGACAGATCGCGCTCACGTTCCCCAAGGTTGGAGAGGAGGTTCGTTGAACGACCGCAATACTCCGCGAGCCATCCGCATGGCTCAACCGCTCGCCCGCGACGTAGCCGAGGAGATCGCCAAGCTTCACGGCGTCTGCATCCGGCCCGTCGCGCTCAGGCGGCTCGACATGACGACCGGCAAGTCAGAGGTCGTCGATGTTCCGTGCGGCTCACCGCTGGAGAGCAAGTGTCCTCCGTGCGCCAAGCGCAACCGACAGCTTCGGATGGCGCAGTGCAGGGAGGGATGGCACCTCGATGAGGAGCCGATCATCACGCCCGACGAGGCGACCGACGGGCAGCGCTGGCTCGTCGAGTTCCGGGCCGACATGCAGGCCAAGCGCGACGAGGAGGAAAAGGCCGGCGGCGACACCTCCGACTTGGACGCCGTGCTCACCGGGCTCGACGTCGAGATCAACGAGGCCGGGATGCGCGGGAACGTGCTGGGTCGTACGGGATCCAAGCGGGTCCGCTCGACCAAGCGCCGCCAGGACGCGCCCGACCTACCCAAGCGGAAGATGGCTAGCACGACTCTGGGCCGGACCTTCGAGGCGGCGGACGGCAGGACCTACCGGCCCTCCCTGTTCGTCACCCTCACCCTGCCGAGCTACGGCAAGGTCATGAACGGCGCTCCCGTCGATCCGGACACGTACGACTACGTCGGGGCGGCCCGTGACGCGCTGCACTTCTCCAAGCTCGTGGACCGGTTCGTACAGAACCTTCGCCGCGTCGCTGGTTACGACGTGCAGTACTTCGCCACGGTGGAACCTCAGAAGCGGCTCGCTCCGCACCTGCACATGGCCGTCCGGGGCACCCTGCCGCGCGCCGAGATGAAGCAGATCGCGGCGGCCACCTATCACCAGGTCTGGTGGCCTCAGGCGGATGAAGCCCGCTTCGAGGGTGACCGACTGCCCATCTGGAACGACGGCTACGTGGACCCCGACACGGGCGAGGTCCTGCCCACCTGGGACGAAGCTCTCGACCAACTCGGCGACGAGCCCATGCACGTGATCCGCTTCGGCGATCAGGTGGACGTGAAAGGTGTGCTCGCCGGGTCGCCGGACGCCGACCGGTGCATCCGGTACCTGTCCAAATACCTGACGAAGAGCCTCGGCGAGAACTTGGACGGTCAGGCCCAGCGTGATCACGCGGCCCGCTTCGTTGATGCCCTGCGCTACGAGCCGTGCTCGCCGACCTGCCCGAACTGGCTGCGGTACGGCGTGCAGCCCAAGAACGCCAAGCCGGGGATGGTTCCCGGTTGCTGCCGGTCCAAAGCACACAAGCCTGAACACCTCGGCTACGCCGGTCGCCGGGTCCTTGTCTCCCGCAAGTGGAGCAACAAGACCCTCGCCGAACACAAGCAGGACCGCCGTACGTGGGTCCTGGAAGCGCTCGGCCAGGCCGACGAGCCCACCGACCCGCACCGCTACGTCTGGCAGCCGGTCAGACCCGGCGATCCCGATGTCTCGCCGATCGGCGTACGGCTCCTTCGATCCATCGCCGAACGCCAGCGATGGCGTGCCCACCTGAGACGGCTCGAAGAACTTTCGGCAACTCCACAGGCAGCCTGAGAGGAGGAGATCTTGGATCAACTGTTCACCGTCCCGGAAGCGGCCGAACTGCTCAGCACCTCGGTTCGCTTCGTCCGCAGACTGATCGCCGAACGCCGAATCGAGTTCGTCAAGGTCGGGCGGCACGTCCGCATCCGAGAGTCCGCACTGATCGCCTTCGTCGTCGCCGGGACCGTCGCGCCCATGACGACCTTCGACGCAACCGGGAGGGCCGCCTGATGGCCAACAAGGAGAACCACCGCCGTTTCGGCAACATCCGCAAGCGGGAGTCCGGGCGGTACCAGATCCGCTATCCCGCACCGGACGGCCGGATGCGTACGGGCACCGACACCTACGAACGCAAGTCCGACGCGGAACGGGCGCTGTCACTCATCGAGGCACAGATCATCAAGGGCGAATGGAACGATCCAGAACGCGGCAAGGTCAAGCTGCGCGACTACGCCGAAACTTGGATCGCCCAACGCCCCGGCCTGCGTCCCCGGACCGTCGATCTCTATCGCTGGCTGCTCAAGAAGCACATCACGCCACATCTCGGCAACGTCCCGATAGCCAAGATCAGCACTTCGGCTGTTCGGCAGTGGCGGGCTGACCTGCTCGACAACGGAGTATCGGTGAGCATGGCGGCCAAGGCGTACCGGCTGTTGCGAGCCGTACTGATGACCGCCGCCGACGACCGCGTCATCCCACAGAATCCGTGCCGGATCCGCGGGGCCGGCGACGAGCACGCGCAAGAGCGTCCCGTGCTCACTGTCTCCCAGGTGTTCGAACTGGCCGACCGAGTCGGGCTACGTCCGATCGGCAATGTCCGCAAGATCAAGGACGGGACATACCGGCTGCGCTTTCAACGGCACGGCGCGATGCGGACCCATCCGGAGATCTTCCACGCGCGTGCGGCGGCTGAGCGTGCACTGTGGAAGATGGCCATGGAGGGAAAGGCCGACTCCACCCAGGACCGGAGGTTCCGTGCGATGGTGCTGCTGGCCACCTTCGCGAGCCTGCGTTGGGGTGAGGTCAGCGCACTACGCCGGATGGACGTCGATCTCAAGGCGCGTACGGTCCGCGTACGGGTCGCCTTCGTCGAGCGCTCCGCGGGCGGGCTGGTGCTGGGACCTCCCAAGTCCAAGGCCGGACGCCGGACGGTCGGCATCCCACAGAGCATCGTCCCCGTCCTGAAAGAACACATGAACACCTACGTCCAGGACGAGCCGGGCGCCCTCATGTTCCCAGCGGCCAAGGGCGGTCCGATACGCCGCAGCGGCTTCAA
This sequence comes from Nonomuraea mesophila, assembly GCF_004352805.1. Lineage (NCBI taxonomy): Bacteria > Bacillati > Actinomycetota > Actinomycetes > Streptosporangiales > Streptosporangiaceae > Nonomuraea > Nonomuraea mesophila. The sequence goes on along the minus strand of NZ_SMLD01000001.1, from coordinate 142,689 downwards.
CACCCGCACACGATGGGTGGACGTCGTCTCGGAGGTGGGCCTGTCAGGGCTCCACTTCCACGATCTGAGGCACACGGGCAACATGCTGGCCGCCGAGTCCGGCGCGGGCCTGAAGGACCTCATGGCTCGCATGGGACACGACAACGTACGAGCGGCCATGATCTACCAGCACGCAGTCAGGGGAGCCGACGAGGCGATCACCAACGCCATCGATCGGCAACTCGGAGCACGTGACGATGACGACGACGAGGGCACGGCGGGCGCGCTGGTCCCAGCAGGGTGATCAAGAGCTAATGGCCCGTTAATGGCCCGCGAAGATCGAACAAGTCCGGAAACAATCAAGGCCCGGGTCGGGATTCATGTCCCTACCTGGGCCTCACCAGTTGGAGCGGGTGACGGGAATCGAACCCGCGCTGTCAGCTTGGGAAGCTGATGTTCTGCCATTGAACTACACCCGCGTACGACCCGAAGTCGCGTCCCCCACTGTAGCGGAAACTTGCCCCGGATCAGCAATCCCCGGCTCGCGGACTTTCGCCCTCGAGACGGTAGGTTGCAGTGCGTGCTGCTATCCGACCGTGACATCCTCGCCGAGATCGACGCCGGCCGGCTCGTGCTCGATCCGTTCGACCAGGACATGATCCAGCCGTCCAGCATCGATGTGCGGCTTGACCGGTTCTTCCGAGTGTTCGAGAACCATCGGTACCCGCACATCGATCCGTCCATGGAGCAGCCGGATCTCACGCGGATGGTGGAGCCGGCGGGGGACGAGCCGTTCATCCTGCATCCTGGTGAGTTCGTGCTGGCCTCCACGTACGAGATGATCACGCTTCCCGATGATCTGGCGTCGCGGCTGGAGGGCAAGAGTTCGCTGGGGCGGCTGGGATTGCTGACGCATTCGACGGCGGGGTTCATCGATCCTGGGTTCAGCGGGCACGTGACGTTGGAGTTGTCGAACGTGGCGACGTTGCCGATCAAGTTGTGGCCGGGGATGAAGATCGGACAGCTGTGCGTGTTCAGGCTCAGCTCTCCTGCCGCGCATCCGTACGGGTCGGACAAGTACGGGTCGCGCTATCAGGGGCAGCGGGGGCCGACGCCGTCGCGGTCGTTCCGGAACTTCCACCGGACCAAGATCTAAATAAAGATGAACATCAGATGAACAGTCAGGGAACATCCTGGTGAGGAAAGTGGGGGCACCCCGGGTCGAGGCGATGCGGACAGGCCGTTTAAGCTCAGCTGGAGCTGCAAAAAGCGCCCAAACTACCGGGGTTTCCGGTGTCGTACAACATGCTCCGGGTAGCCATTAGGCGAAGGGGACATGAAGTTCGTAATTCGCCTGGCTACCCGTACCCTCTTCCACGGACCATCCCCGCACATCTGGAGAACGACGTGCGCCTGCGTCTCACGCCTCGTGAGGACAGCTACTACGACCTGTTCGCCGACTCGGCGAACAACCTGGTCACCGCGTCCCGGCTGCTGGTAGAGATCATCAGCGACGGATCGGACAGGGAGACCCTGGCCGAGAAGATGCGCGCCTGCGAGCACGCCGGCGATGAACGTACTCACGCGATCATGAACCGGCTCAACGAGAGCTTCATCACTCCCTTCGACCGCGAGGACATCTACCGGCTCGCCTCCAACCTCGATGACGTGATGGACGCCATGGAGGCGGCGTCCGACCTCATCGTGCTGTATCAGATCGACCACCTGCCCAAAGACGTCGTCAGGCAGGTCGAGGTGCTGGAGCGAGCCGCCGAGCTGACCGCGGAGGCCATGCCGCGGCTGCGTTCGATGAAGAACCTCAACGAATACTGGATCGAGGTCAACCGCCTGGAGAACCAGGGTGACCAGGTCTATCGGAGGTTGCTGGCGAAGTTGTTCAGCGGCGAGTACGACGCCCTCACGGTCATGAAGATGAAGGAGGTCGTCGACGCCCTCGAAGAGGCGGCCGACGCCTTCGAGCACGTGGCCAACACCGTCGAGTCGATCGCGGTCAAGGAAAGCTAAGCCCGGTGGACCTCACGCTCGGCCTCGTCATCGGCGTGGTCGTCATCGCACTGGCATTCGACTACACCAACGGGTTCCACGACGCGGCGAACGCCATCGCGACCTCCGTGTCGACCCGGGCCCTCACACCCAGGGCCGCGCTGTTCATGGCGGCGGCCATGAACTTCATCGGCGCCCACCTGGGCACCCAGGTCGCTCAGACGGTCGGCAGAGGCATCATCGACGCACCTGACGGCTCGCACGGCCTGGTCATCGTGGCGTCGGCGCTGATCGGCGCGATCGCCTGGAACATGATCACCTGGTATTTCGGTCTGCCCTCCTCCTCCAGCCACGCGCTCATCGGCGGCCTGGTGGGCGCCGCGCTGGCCTCGGCCAGCGTGGTGCACTGGGACGGCGTCATGGAGAAGGTCGTCATCCCGATGATCTTCTCGCCCCTGGTCGGGTTCAGCCTCGCCGCCGCGATCATGATCGCAATATATTGGATCTTCCGCAACAGCCAGCCCGGCAAGACCAACCGCGGCTTCCGCTACGCGCAGACCGTCTCGGCCGCCGCCATGGCGCTCGGGCACGGGCTGCAGGACGCGCAGAAGACGATGGGTGTCATCTTCCTGGCACTGACGGTCGGCGGTTTCGCCGACAAGAACGATCCGATCCCGCAGTGGGTCATCCTGGCCGCCGCGGGTGCGATCTCGCTGGGCACGTACGCCGGCGGCTGGCGCATCATGCGCACGCTCGGCCGGCGCATCATCGCGCTCGACCCGCCCCAGGGGTTCGCCGCGGAGTCGGCGGCGGCGACCGTGCTCTACGGGGCCGCCATCGGGTTCGGGGCGCCCATCTCCACCACGCACACGATCACGTCAGCGATCATGGGCGTGGGGGCCACCAAGCGGCTCAGCGCCGTACGGTGGGGCGTCGCGGGCAACATCGTGACGGCATGGATCCTCACCATCCCGGCCGCGGCGTTCGTGGCGTCCGTCTCCTACTTCATCCTTCACGCGATCGTGGAGTAGGCGCCTCTCAGGAACCTGGCGCACCGGCCTCGGGGGCCGCGTACATGACGTCCACGTCATACCGGTCGAAGCCGAGGGACTCATACAGCCTGATCGCCGCCGTGTTGGCCTCGTCCACGTACAACATCGCCTGGGCGAGGCCGCGCTCCCGGATGTGGTGCAGTCCGGCCAGGGTGAGGGCCTTGCCGAGGCCGGTGCCCTGCTGGGAGGGGTCGACGCCGACGACGTACACCTCCCCCAGAGGCTCGTGGCCGTGTTCGGACGAGCCGTGCACCTTCGTCCAGTGGAAGCCGGCCAGCCGGTCGCCGCGGAAGGCCAGGAAGAAGCCCTCGGGGTCGAACCAGGGTTCCTGCTCGCGCCGCAGCAGGTCGTCCATCGTCCACGCGCCCTGCTCGGGGTGGTCGGCGAACGCCTCGGCGTTGACCTTGAGCCACGCCTCCTCGTCCTGGCCGGGTGCGAACATACGCAGGCCGACGTCCGGAGGAAGGGTGACGGGAGGCAGCGGGGCGGACAGGGATCGCCGCATCTGCCACAGCGAGCGTACGCGCTCGAACCCGAACGCGGCCGCCAGCGCCCCCGCTCCCGGATGCCCGCCGTGGGCCCAGAGGCGCGCCCGGCCGCCCGCCTGGTCCATCACGGACCTCAGCAGCCGCGCGCCGTGGCCGCGGCGGCGGTGGGCGGGGTGGACGACGAGTTCCGCGCTGGGCCCCTCGACCTCGTCGGTGGGGTCGACGTGGGCGTAGCCCGCCAGGGTGCCGTCGTCCATGAGCAGCAGGGAGCGGGCCTGCGGGTCGCCGCCGTAGCGCAGATGGAGCATCACATGCTCGTTGAGCGGCCGTACGCCGTCCGCCTCCGTCGCGGCCTGGACCAGGCCGAGCACGTCGGTGATCTCCTGGTCATCGAGTACTTGCCGAACTTCCACACGCACACTCACAGAACGAACTCTAGGCCTACGACTGGCAAATAACGCCATGGCAGCGCCCGGCAAATCGTTACCTTTGCGACATCGGCTGCACGGACAACGGTCGTAACGTCTTGGGCCATGACGTCTCGTTCCTTCCTCCGGCTGGCGCTGGCCGGAGCCGTCGCCTCGGGAGCGGTCACGCTCTCCGCCCTTCCGGCGGACGCGAGCAAGCCACCGCGTACGGTCCCCGTACGGCTGCTCGCCCTCAACGACTTCCACGGCAACCTCGAGCCTCCGACCGGCTCCTCCGGGCGCATGGTCGACGAGCACGGCAACACGGTCGACGCCGGCGGCGCGGCGTACGTCGCGACCCACATGAAGGCCCTGTCCGACAGGAACACGATCGCGGTGGCCCAGGGCGACCTCATCGGGGCGACGCCGCTGATCTCGGCCGCCTACCACGACGAGCCGTCCGTCGAGTTCCTGGGCAAGCTGGGGCTCAAGGTGGCCGCGGTGGGCAACCACGAGTTCGACGAGGGCTACGCCGAGCTGCGGCGGATCATGAAGGGCGGCTGCCACCCGGTGGACGGCTGCTCGCCCGCCGGTGAGTGGAAGGGCGCGGCGTTCGACTACGTGGGCGCGAACGTCCTGTTCAAGAACCGCCACGCCAAGACCGACGCGCCGGCGGCGCTCGGCGACTCGAACGCGGCCGAGCTCAAGCAGGCGCTCGGCGGCTCGAACGCGGCCGAGCTCAAGCAGGCGCTGTCCGGCTTCGGCGTGCCCGCGCTGCCGCCGGTGAGCGTCAAATGGATGAACGGCGTGCCGATCGGCTTCATCGGCCTGGTCACGAAGACGACGCCGGGCATCGTGTCGAGCGAGGGGATCAAGGACCTCACGTTCGTGGACGAGGTCAAGGCCGCGAACGTGGCGTCCAAGCTGCTCAGGCTCGTGGGCGTCAAGGCCCAGGTCGTGCTCGTGCACGAGGGCGACCAGGTGGAGCAGGGTCGGTCGCCCGACGCGTGCAGCGCCGTACCGGGGGCGGGCAACCGCATCGCGACGCAGGTGGACCCGGAGATCGACGTGGTGCTCAGCGGCCACTCCCACCAGGCGTACGTGTGCACGGTGAAGGATCCGAGGGGCAGGGACCGGCTCTTCTCGCAGGGCGGCTCGTTCGGGCGGGTCATCACGCAGGTGGACATGAAGGTGGACGCCAGGACGCGGGACATCGACCGCGCCTCGCTCGTGGCGGACAACCACGTGGTGACCCGAACAGTCACCCCAGATCCCGAAATTTCGACGTTCGTGCAGACGTGGAAGGACCGCGTCGCCCCCGTCGCCAACAAGGCCATCGGCACGATCACCGCCGACATCACCAACACGGCCGCGCCCTCAGGCGAGTCGCCCCTCGGCAACCTCATCGCCGACGCGCAGCTCGCCGCCACTCAGACCGGCGGCGACGCCCAGATCGCGCTGATGAACCCAGGTGGGGTGCGGGCCTCGCTGTCGCATGCCTCGTCACCGGCCGGCGAGGGCGACGGGGTCGTCACGTACGGCGAGGCCTTCACCGTTCAGCCGTTCAACAACCTCATGCAGGTCGTCACGCTGACCGGCGCCCAGCTCAAGACGGTGCTGGAGCAGCAGTTCCCCGGCGGACCCAACAACCAGGCGTTCACCAAGATCCTGCAGCCCTCGGCGAACTTCACCTACACCTACAGCACGAGCGCCGCCTGGGGCTCGAAGGTGTCCGACATGAAGATCGACGGGACGCCGGTGACCGACACGCAGACCATCCGGGTCGCGGCCAACAACTTCCTGGTGGGCGGCGGCGACGCGTTCCTCGCCTTCCAGGAGGGGACCGACGTGTGGAGCGGGCCGCTCGACATCGACGCCTTCGTCGACCACCTCGGCAAGGACAACCCCATCGCCCCGCCCGCGACCGACCGCATCACCGTGACCGGCTGACCATTTCGAGGCCCGCCCCTGGGGCGGGCGGGCCCGTCCACACCCTCCATCTCTTACGGCACCGCCAACGTCACCCACCCTCCGCACGCGGCCGGGGGCCTCCAGGGAGACGCGATCTGACCCGCACGTGGCCGGCCACCGCAACGGCGCCCCGCCGGCCCGAAGACGGCCCGACTTCTTCTCCGGTGACGCCCCTCCTGCTCCCTGACCTCGGGTCGCCCCCGGCCACAGGTCTGCTTCGGTCGTCATCGCCACCACTTCGACGTCCAAGCCCGGAACGCGCGTGCGCATCCGACCACGGACATCGTTCGCCGGCGCTTGACCTTGACGTAGCGTCATGAATTCTTATGGAGCCATGAAAATCCGCAGTGACCGGCGCCATGGCGTCGGCCGGGTCCCGCGTGGCAACCTCGACCTGGCCTATGTGCGCGCGGGACGACGGGGCGCGACGCCCCTGTTGGTGGTTCCGGGAGGGCCGGGGATGGGCTCGATCCTTCCCTATCGCCGGCTCCGGCGCATGGCTGCGGACCGAGGGTTCGATGTGATCATGGTCGAGCATCGGGGTGTCGGCTTCTCCCGCCGTGACCGTGCCGGGGTGGATCTACGGTCGGAGGATCTCACCGTCACCGCGGCGGTCGAGGATCTCGTGGCAGTGCTCGACGTGTGCGCTGTGGACCGTGCCGTCGTCTACGGCACCTCCTACGGCGGCTATCTCGCGCAGGTGCTCGGCGCCACCCACCCGCAGCGTGTGGCTGCCATGGTGCTCGACTCCACCTACGCCTCGGTCGACGACTTCGACCTCTGCCGGGCGTACCTGCGCCGGTTGTTGTGGGACGGGGACGACCCCGCGTCCAGAGGCGTGGCGGCGGCGCTGCGCGCCTTGGTGGAGGCGGGAAAGGTCACCGATGAGGAAACGGCCGTCGTGGTCCCGCTCGTCTACGAGCTCGGTGGGGTTCCGCTCCTGTCCAAGCTGCTCATGGCGGTGGGCAAAGGCAGGCGCCGGCTCTGGAATCGGCTGGCCGCCCTGGTCACCGGCGAGCTGACCCGGGTGCGCCCTTACGTCATGGAGTTCGACCTCGCCGGAGTGATCAACTTCCGTGAGTGCTACGCGCAGAAGCCGGACGGCCGTCCCCTGGACCCCGCCCTGCCCTACGCCTCCATCGCCGACCGCTTTCCCTCGTTCACCGGCGAACCCATCGACGCGCCCGCCGCCCTGCGGAGCTTCACCTGGCCTGTCGCCGTGGTGTCAGGAGCCAGGGACCTGCGGTCCATACCGGCTGTCGCGCAACGGATCCGCGACATGACTCCCCACGGCGTGCTCGTGCCCTTCGACGGGCTGGCCCACAGCATCCTGGACAACCATCCCGCCGCGGCGCTGACCATCGCCCGGCAGGTGACAGAAGAAGATCTTCACCGTTTGCCTGCGCGGACGGCCCACCTGGCTGCCCTTCGTGGCCGTGGCAGGGCGGCACTCGGCGCCACGCTGCTGAACCTCGCGCTGACCGGGAGCGCCTGAGGCCTCAGCGCGTCCTGTGCTCCCGCCTCCGCAGCCGTCCCGGAGCGTCAGTAATCGTGGGTGGGCGCGGGTCCGCCCCGTGGTGGCGGGCCGGCAGCACCACGTGGCCTAGCACGTCGGCCGGTCCCCGCACGGGGGAGAGGTTCAGGCGCCCTGGTAGCGAGGGAGGACGAGCACGAAGCGGGCGCCCGGCGCGTGGTCGGCGATGGTGAGCGTGCCGCCGTGGGACAGGGCGATCTCCCTGGACAGGGGCAGGCCGAGGCCGCTGCCGCTCTGGTCCTTGGCCTTGGCGCTGTCCAGTCTGAAGAACCGCTCGAAGACCCGTTCCCTGTCCTCGGGCGCGATGCCCTCGCCGTCGTCGGTCACGGTCACCACCACCCGCCGGCCCTCCTCCACCGCCACCTCCAGGTCGATCCTGGTGTCGGCGTGCCGGGTGGCGTTGTCGAGGAGGTTCGTCAGGATGCGGTCGAGCTGCACGGGCGAGCCGTGGACGGGGGCCGACGCGCACAGGTCGGGGACGATGGCCACTCCGGCGTCCTTGCGGCGGCGTACTTGCTCGACGGCCAGCCGGCACATGTCCACCACGCGGCGGGGCGCGACCGCGCCGGCGTCCAGCCTGGCCAGCATGAGCAGCTCGTCGATGATGCCGGTGAGCCGGTCGACGGTGGCCAGCGCCCGCGCTCCCGTGGCGCGCCAGTCGGTCTCCTCCGGGATGGCGTTGGCCACCTCCAGCTGGGTGCGCAGGGCCGCGATGGGGCTGCGCAGCTCGTGCGAGGCGTCGGCGACGAAGCGCCGCTGGGTCTCGGCGGAGCGTTCGAGGCGGTCGAGGGTGTCGTTCGTGGTGGCGGCCAGATCGGTGATCTCGTCTCCTGTGTCGGGGACGGGTACGCGCCTGCTGAGGTCCTGGCCGGTGATCTCGGCGAGCTTGGAGCGGATGCGTTCGACCGGGCGCAGCGCGAACCCGACCACGAGCCAGGTGATGCCCATGACGCTCGCCAGGATCAGCGGGGCGACGATGAAGGTCTGGATCTCGAACCATCTGATGGCGCGGTCGACGTCGGTGAGCGACGAGGCGCCGTAGACGGCGACAAGGCCGTTCGGGGTCGGCACGGACATCGCCATGACCAGGAAGTGGGTCTCCCCGGCGTTGCGTTCGTGGGGCGCCCAGATCTCCTTGACGTAGACCTTGTCGGGTTCGGCGGGCCGGAACGCCTTGATCTTCCAGTGCACGGCACGGCCGGGGGTGGTCGCGATCACGTCGCCGCTGGGCGTGACCACCTCCAGGAAGTGCACGCGCGCGGGGACTTGGATCGCGGTGGAGAGTTCTCCGGCCCTGGCGTCGCCGGCGACCCTGCGTACGGAGACCTCGACCCTGTCGCGGACCACGTCGCGCAGGTTGTCGGGCACGGTGACGAGCATGAAGGTGGACGTGGCGAAGAGGACCAGCGCCGCGATGGCGGTCGCGATCGCGGTCAGGCGCGCCCGGATCGAGCGAGGGAAGAACCGCATCACCATCCCATGTACTCCGATGTCACTGTTGGTGACACTCACCCGCACAAGGCAATTGCACTATAGATACTCTGATCTGCTGCTATGCCCTTTCGAGGGGCATGATGAACGTAGATCTAATTACGCAGGGTGCAGCATCGCCGCCGCCTTCCGCTCGTGGCGATTCCGCCGAGAGCGTGAGCCCCTGTCGCCCATGGACTCCGCCGGTCAGGGTGAACACCATGAGACTTCTCGTACTGGGCGGCACGGAGTTCGTGGGGCGGGCGGTCGTCGAGGAGGCGCGGGCCCTCGGGTGGGACGTCACGACGTTCAACCGGGGCAGCCGCGACCCGATGCCGGGCGTGACGGCGCTGCGCGGCGACCGGTCGGCCCCCGGCGGCCTCGCGGCACTGGAGCGCGGCGAGTGGGACGTCGTGCTCGACACGTGGTCGCGGGCGCCGTCCGCGGTCAGGGACTCCGCCGCACTGCTGGCCGGCCGGGCGAGCCGCTACGTCTACGTGTCCAGCAGGTCCGTCTATGAGCTGCCGGTGCCCGCGGGCGCCGACGAGGACGCGCCGCTCGTGACGGCCTCGCCCGACGACGGTGACGGCGACTACGCCAAGAACAAGGCGGGCGCGGAGCTGGCGGCCGTCGCCGCGTTCGGCGACCGGGCGCTGCTGGTCAGGGCGGGGCTCATCGTGGGCCCCTACGAGAACGTCGGCCGGCTGCCGTGGTGGCTCAACAGGATCGCGCGCGGCGGGCCGGTGCTCGCTCCGGAGCCCGCCGATCTCGGGCTCCAGTACATCGACGCCCGCGACCTCGCCCTGTGGTCCCTGCGCGCGGCCGAGCAGGGGCTGGGCGGCCCCTACAATCTGGTGAGCCCGCCGGGCTTCACGACGATGGGAGAACTGCTGGAGACGTGCGTGAAGGTGACCGGGTCCGACGCCGAGCTGCGCTGGACCCCGCAGGAGCGCATCTTCGCGGCGGGCATCGAGCCGTGGTCCGACCTGCCGATCTGGCTGCCGGGCGAGCTCCACGGCTTCATGCACGGAGCCGACGTGTCGAAGGCGGTGGCGGCCGGGCTGCGGCCGCGCCCGGTCGAGGAGACGGTCGCCGACACGTGGGCCTGGCTGCAGAGCATCGGCGGCGTGGCGCCCATGCGGCCCGACCGTCCCGTGGTCGGTCTCGATCCAGAAAGGGAGGCGCGCGTCCTGGCCGGATGAGCCGCGAGGATCACAGGCGCCCGGCCTCCCGGCGGGTGCGTACGAGGTCGTAGGCGGCGGCCGCCAGGGCGATCACGACCGACATCAGCACGGCCATCAGGCCGTGCCGGAAGGCCGTCGCCCAGCCCTGGCCGAGTGCGCCGAAGAACGTGGAGCCCGCCAAGGCGATCCCGATCGCCGAGCCCAGCCGCTGCCCCGTCTGCAGCACGCCGGCCGCGCTCCCCCCGCCCTCGGGCGGCACCTCCGACAGCGTGATCGCCTGGTTGGGCGAGATGACCAGGCCACTGCCCATGCCCGCCAGCAGCAGCGGCAACACCGTCGCCAGGCCCACCCCGCGGCCGGGCACCAGCGCGGTCGCCAGCATCGTCGCGCACAGCCCGGCGATCACCATCGTCAGGCCGACCGCCACCACGCGCCGGCCGGCGCGCGACACGAGCCGCCCGCCCACCACCGAGGCCGACGCCGAGCCGAGCGCGAACGGCGTGATCGCCAGCCCTGCCAGCAGCGCGCTGTAGTGCAGCCCGACCTGAAGGTAGAGGGTGAAGATGAAGAAGATGCCGGTGAAGCCGGCGAAGTAGAACAGCGCGATGGCCGTGCCCAGCCGGTACGAACGCCTGCGGAACAACGACAGGTCCACCAGCGGCTCGCGCGGGTAGCGCCGTTCCCAGAGCACGAACCCGGCCAGCACCGCCAGCGAGGCGGGGACGAGCAGCCACTTCGTGTTCCCCTCCCACTGCTGGCGCTGGATGAACGGCAGCAGCAGCCCCACCACGCCGATGCCGAGCAGCAGCACGCCCACCGGGTCCATGCTCTCGCGCCGCCCCTTGCCGGGTTGTGCCGGCAGCGCCCGCCAGGCCAGCGGCAGCAGCACGATCCCGATCGGCACGTTCACCAGGAACACCCACCGCCACCCGTGGTCAGCCCCGGCCAGGCCGACGAGCAGGCCGCCGATCAGCGGCCCCGCGGCCGTGGACACGCCGATGGTGGCGCCGAGCGCGCCGAACGCCCGCCCCCGCTCGGTCCCCCTGAACATCTGCTGGATCAGCCCCGACACCTGCGGGTTGAGCGTGCCGGCCGCCAGGCCCTGCACGAACCTGGCCACGATCAGCACCTTCATGTCCCAGGCCAGCCCGCACGCCGCGCTGGAGGCGGTGAAGAGCGCCACGCCCCAGAGGAAGATCAGGCGGCGGCTCCTGGCGTCCCCCAGCCGCCCGGCGGGCACCAGCAGCAGCCCGAACGCCAGCGCGTACCCCGACACCGTCCACTGCAGCCCGCCCTCCGACGCGTGCAGCGCCTCGCGGATCGACGGGACGGCCACGTTGACGATGCTCACGTCCAGCCCGCTCATGAACGCCGCGACCAGGCAGATGGCCAGCGCGTGTTTGCGCTTGTCACCCCCGAATGGCCTCATCACGGCAGTCTCTCCGCGGATCGGCGGAGGAAACGTGACCCCCCATACCCACGGCAAGGGTTCGTTTCTTCGCAGAAGGCGAGTAGCGTCCGATCATGGACACGATGGCCGTGGAGCAGAACGGCATCAACGCGGTCCCCGAGTCCGAGCGGCACGGGCGGCCGAGAGACCTCTTCTGGCCGTGGGCGGGCTCGAACCTGTCGTTGTTCGGGGTCGCGTTCGGGGTCTACATCGTCGGGCTGGGCCTCGGCGTGATCCCCGCGATCATCACCGGGGCCATCGGCTACGCGCTGTCGTTCCTGCTGGTCGGCCTGGTCGCGATCGCCGGCGCCAGGTCGGGCGTGCCCACCATGACGCTGGGCCGGGCGCCGTTCGGCTACCAGGGCAACAAGCTGCCCGCGGCGCTGTCGTACGTGTCGAACGTCGGCTGGGAGATCGTGCTCGTCACGCTGGCCGCGCAGAGCGGCGCGGCCATCCTGGGCCGGCTCGCGCCCGGCGTCCCGCCCACGACGGCCACCGCCGTGTGCTTCGCCGCAGCCGCCGTGGTGGTGATCGCGGTCGGCGTGTACGGGCACGCGATGATCATGGTGGTGCAGCGTTACCTGACGTACGCGTTCGTCGTGCTGACCGTCGTCTACATGATCCTCATGGCCCCGAGGCTCGGCGTGTCGCTGGAGACCACCGCCGGCCCCGGCGGCTGGGTGGGCGGGATCATCTTCGCCATGACCCTGCTCGGCCTGGGCTGGGTCAACTGCGGCGCCGACTACTCGCGCTACCTGCCGTCCGGCTCGCGCCCGCGCTCGGTGGCCCTGTGGACGATGCTCGGCGGCGCCCTGCCGCCCATGGTGCTGCTCGTGTTCGGCGTGCTGCTGGCGGGCGGCGACCCGTCGCTGGCCGAGGCCGCGGGCGGCGACCCGGTGGCGGCGCTGGCCGGGGCGCTGCCGACCTGGTTCCTGCTGGCGTACCTGCTGACCGCCATCGGCGGCTTCCTGGCCGGGGCGATCATGGACATCTACTCGTCGGGACTGTCGATGCTGGCGCTCGGCGTACCGATCAGGCGGCACTACGCGGTGCTGATCGACGGGCTGCTCATGGTGCTGGGCGGCTACTACCTGCTGTTCGTCTCCACCAGCTTCCTCGCCACCTTCCAGGCGTTCCTCGCGATCATCGGCGTGGTGATGGCGGCCTGGGCGGCGGTGTTCCTGGTCGACATGTGGCGGCTGCGGGACGGCGGGCGATCGTACGGCGGGCCGGCCGGCGGCGCCGACAGCGCCGACCGCGAGCGGCTGCTGCGTCCGGGCGCTCCTTCGCTGCACTGGCCGGGCCTGGTGTCGCTGGTGGTGGCCTCGGTCGTCGGGCTCGGCCTCATCACCTCGGCCGACGAGAACATCGCCGCGGTCCTCGGCTTCCTCATGAGCCGCGAACTGGAGAGCGGCACGTTCGGGGCGGCCAACATCGGCGTGGTGGTCGCCCTCGTGGTGGCCGGCGCGCTGTACTACCTGCTGACGGCGTTCACCCGGCGTGGCGAGCGGGGGCCTGGCTGATCGGGGCGCTCACCCGGCGTTACGCTGAGTGAGTCATGCCGAACCTTCCGTTGCGGTTGCTGCAGTGGGCGACGCACGTCACGGCGTGCGGGCTGCTGCTCATGGCCGTGGTCACCGTGCTGCTCGACGGCCTCGCGGCCGTGGCCGCCGCAGGCGTGCTGCTCGGTCTCGTGTACGCCGCCGGCCCCGCGCTCGAACGCCGGCCCGTTCCGGCGCTCGTGTGGCTGGGCCTGGTGACGGGCGGCTGGGCCGCGCTGGCCGTGGCGGCGCCGCCGTTCGTGTGGCCGGTGTTCGGGCTGCTGTTCGCCTACCTGCGCATGTTGCCGCTGTGGGCGGCCATGTTCGGGATGACGGTGCTGACGTTCGCGGCCATCGCGGCGGCCGTGTGGCACGCGGGCGAGCTGACGGTCCCGCTGGTCCTCGGGCCGGCGCTCGCGGCCGTGCTGGTGACGTTGCTGGGGCTGGCCTGCGAGGTGCTGCACTCCGAGGCGGCCCGCACCTAGGTCGGCGGGTGGCGCGCGGGTCAGGCCGTCACGATGGCGAAGTCCGGCATCGCCCGGTCCAGCACGGCGACCAGCCGCTGCAACACCGCCGTGTTGCCCTCGCGTTCGACCCCTTCGACGCCCTTGCCCGCCAGGAGCCCGACGAGCTGCTCCTTGGTCAGCCGCAGGGTCAGGTCGGCGGCGGCGCCGCGCGGGTCCCGCTGCTGCACGAGCACCCCGTTGCACAACGTCGTACGGTGCCACTCCCCCAGGTCGGTCAGATGCCAGTCGATGGACAGCCGCTCGTGCCAGGCGCGCGGCCCGTCCACGCGGATGGCGATGGAGTCGAAGATCTGGTCGACGCTCAGCGCGGCGAGCAGGTCCGGCGAGGTGACGTCCATCGTGGCGGGCACGATGCCGTCGGCCAGCTCCAGCGCGCCCATGAGGTAGAAGTTGCGCCAGGTGGCGTTCTCGGCTCCGTGGCCCAGCCTGGTGTAGACCTCGGCGAGCAGGTCGCGGGCCTCCTTGTTGCCCTCGTCGGCGAAGACCGCGTGGTTGAGCAGCTGGGCGGCGAAGCGCAGGTCGTTCTCGCCGATGTAACGCCGGGCGAACTCGACCACGCCGGCGGCGCCGCCCAGGCACTCGACGTAGCGGATCGCGCTCTCCCTGGGCGGGTGTTCCCACAGGTGGGCCGGGTTGCCGTCGAACCAGCCGAGGTAGCGCTGGTAGACGGCCCTGACGTTGTGGGAGAGCGAGCCGTGGTAGCCGTGGGTGTGCCAGGCCCGCTCCAGCTGGGGCGGCAGCTGCATGGCCTCGGCAATCTCGGGCCCCGTCAGGCCCTTGTTGATCAGGCGCAGCGTCTGGTCGTGCAGGTAGGCGTACATGTCGCGCTGCTGCTCGATGAAGCGTACGACGGCCTCGGCGCCCCAGGTGGGCCAGTGGTGCGAGGCGAAGGCGACCTCGGCCTGGCCGTCGAACAGGGAGACGGCCTCGGTCAGGTGACGCGCCCACGCGCGGGCGTCGCGTACGGCGGCGCCGCGCAGGGACAGCAGGTTGTGCTGGTTGTGGGTGGCGTTCTCGGCCAGGCAGAGGGCCCGGTGATCGGGCAGGAACACGTTCGTCTCGGCGGGGGCGGCGGCGTCCGGCGTGAGATGGAAGATCATGCGGATGCCGTCGACCGTCTCCTCCTGGCCGGTCCGCGTGAGGTCCAGCGTGGGCGGGATGAGCGACACGGTGCCCGTCGACGCGGTCATGCCGAGGCCGCAGCCGATCTGGCCCTCGGGCGAGCGGGGCAGCGCGCGGCCGTACAGGTAGACGGCCCGGCGGGTCATCGCGTGGCCGGCGTAGACCCGTTCGGACGCGGCGTGCTCCAGAAACCCCGCGGGGGCCAGGATCGGCACGCCGCCGCCGGTGACGCCGCGTACGCCGCCGAAGTGGTCGACGTGCGTGCAGGTGTAGATGACGCCGGTGACCGGGCGGTCGCCGCGGTGGGCGCGGTACAACTTCAGCGCGGCGGCGGCGCACTCGGTGGAGATCAGCGGGTCGATCACGACGACGCCCCGCTCGCCCTCGACCAGCGTCATGTTCGACAGGTCCAGGCCGCGGACCTGGTAGACGCCGGGGGTGACCTCGTACAGTCCCTGCCTGGCGCAGAGCCGGCTCTGTCTCCAGAGGCCGGGGTGGGCGGTTTCCGGGCAGTCCTCCTGGAGGAAGTCGTAGGAGTCGCCGTCCCAGACGACCCGGCCGTCCGCCGTTCTGACGACCGCCGGGCTGAGCTTCGCGATGAAGCCGCGGTCGGCGTCCGCGAAGTCGCCCTGGTCATGAAGTGGAAGGTCTGCCATGCCGTGTGGCATGCCCGGGAATCACTCGCGATAGCTCAACAGACTTCCCTATTAGCATGAATCTCGGGCAATAAGGACATATGTCGGCTGAGACCTGCCGATAGCCGTTCGCGTATTCTCGCGGTCGTGAGAGCTTGCGTGTTCGACCTCGATGGCGTGCTGGTGGACTCCGAGCCTGTGTGGGAGGAGGTGCGCCGGGCGTTCGTGGCCGAGCACGGCGGCACCTGGCAGCCCGACACGCAATCCAGGCTCATGGGCATGAGCACCGCCGAGTGGTCCGCCTACCTGCACGATCTCGGCGTACGCCGGCCGCCCGCCGAGATCGCCCGCGCCGTCATCGACCAGATGGCCGCCCGCTACCGCGACGGGGTGCCGCTGATGCCGGGGGCGGTGAAGGCGGTGCGCCGCCTGGCGGAACGCCACACGCTGGGGCTGGCCAGCTCGTCGCCGCGCGCGCTGATCGACGTGGTGCTGGACGCGGCCGACCTGAAGCAGTGCTTCGCCGCCACCGTCTCCACCGAGGAGGTGTCGCGGGGCAAGCCGGCACCCGACGGCTACCTGGAGGCGGCCCGGCGGCTGGACGTCGACCCCCGCGGCTGCGTGGCGGTCGAGGACTCCAGCAACGGGCTGCGCTCCGCCGACGCCGCCGGCATGCACGTGATCGCCGTGCCCCACCCGCGTTACCCGCCGGCGCCCGACGCGCTCGCCCTGGCCTGGCGGGTGCTGCCCAACCTCGACGCGCTCACCCCGGAGCTGCTCTCGTGAACGCCGGGCCGGGGTCGCTAAGCTCTGGGAACCGTGCGTGATATCACGGTCTTCAGCGGCAGTGCCCACCCCGAGCTCGCGGAGGAGATCTGCGCCCACCTGGGCACTCCCCTCCACCCCGTCCAGGTCCACCGCTTCGCCAACGACGTACTCGAAGTGCAGCTTCAGGCCAACTGCCGCGAGCGTGACGTCTTCCTCATCCAGCCGCTCGTCCCGCCGACTCAGGAGAACCTCGTCGAGTTGCTGCTGATGCTCGACGCCGCCCGCGGCGCCTCCGCCGCGAGGACCACGGTCGTCCTGCCCCACTACGCCTACGCGCGCAGCGACAAGAAGGACGCTCCCCGCATCTCCATCGGCGGCCGGCTGGTCGCCGACCTCATGGTGGCCGCCGGCGCCAGCAGGGTCCTGGCGATGACGCTGCACTCACCGCAGGTGCACGGCTTCTTCAGCGTCCCCGTGGACCACCTCCACGCCCTGCGCGAGCTGGCCGCCCACTTCCGCCAGTACGACCTGTCCAACGCCGTCGTCGTCTCCCCCGACCTCGGCAACGCCAAGGAGGCCGCCGCCTTCGCCCGCCTGCTAGGCACCGGCGTCGCCATGGGCGCCAAACAGCGTTACAGCGACGACCGCGTGGTCATCAGCTCCGTGATCGGCGAGGTGGCCGGCAAGGACGTGATCATCCTGGACGACGAGATCGCCAAGGGCTCCACGGTCATCGAGCTGCTCGACCGGCTGCGCGAACAGGGCGTCAGGTCCGTACGCGTGGCCTGCACCCACGGGCTGTTCTCGGCCGGAGCGCTCGAACGGCTGGGCGCGCTGCCCGAGGTCGAGGAGATCGTCTGCACCAACACCGTGCCGCCGCCCAAGCCCTGCGACAAGCTCACCGTCCTGTCGATCGCACCCGCCCTGGCCGAGGCCATGCGCCGCATCCACGACGGCGAGTCGGTCAGCGCCCTCTTCGACACCAGCCCGTGAGAGCTCACTTGAGCACCGGGCGGTCTTCTCGAACCGACGTCCTGATCTGTGACGGCAGGCGAAGGGCGACAGGCGTCCGCGCCGCTCAGAACATCCTGATGGTCTGCCCGGTGACCCGCCTGCCCTGGTGGGAGGCCAGGAAGGTGATGACCTCGGCGACGTCCTCCGGCTGGGCGACCTCGCGCAGCACGCCGCTCTCCGCGACCAGCTTCTCCACCTCGGCGTTGACCCATCCGGTGTCGGTCACGGGCGGATAGACCATGTTGGCCGTGATGCCGTACGCGCCGAGCTCGTGTGCGGCCGACATGGTGTAGTTCTCCTGGGCCGCCTTCGCCGCGCCGTAGGAGACCTCCGTGGGGAAGCCGTCGGGGCCGCCGGAGGTGAGGCCGACGATGCGGCCCCAGGTCGCGCCGCGTTCGACGTGCCGCCGCGCGAACTCCGCGATCAGCAGCGCGGGAGCCCGCACGTCGACGGCGAACTGCCGTTCATGCGTCTCCGCGTCGACCGGCCGCAGCGGACGGCCGATGGCGTCATGGCCGGCGGGGCTGAAGGTGTCGCTCAGCCAGCCGCTGGCGTTGTTGACCAGGATCTCCACCGGGCCGAAGGTCTTCTCCACCTGGTCGAACAGGGCCTTGGGCGTCTGCGGGCCGGCCAGGTCGGCCTCGGCGGCCACCGCGGTGCCGCCCGCCTCCCGGATGCGCCGCAGCACCTCGCCGGCGTCGGAGCCGCGGGCCTGGTCGTACGCGGGTGGGGTGGCCGGATCGTTCAGCGGGGCGAGCCGTTTGTAGGTGAGGAAGACCGCGACGCCCTCGGCTGCCAGCGCGACCGCGGTGGCGGCGCCGATGCCGTGATTGGCGCCGGTGATCAGGGCGACCTTCCCTGCGAGGCGTGGATCGATCATGTCGCCATCATGCCCGCGGCGACCGGCCGTCCGCCAAGGCTTTTCACCCGGCCTCAGCCGAAGCCGCCGTTGCTCATCAGCAGCTGGCCGTTGATCCACTGGCCCTGCTCCGAGCAGAGGAAGTCGACGAGGTGCGCGGTGTCCTTCGGTGTGCCGAGCCGGTTGAGCGGCGTCTGACGTAGGCACTGGTCGCGGACCTCGTCCGGCATCCACCCGGTGTCCACCGGTCCGGGGTTGACCGCGTTGGCGCTGACGCCGAGGTGGGCCAGCTCGTGCGCGGCGGCCAGCGTGATGCGGTCGAGTGCGCCCTTGCTGGCGCCGTACGGCAGGTTGCCGACGGTGTGGTCGCTGGTGAGGGCGACGATCCGGCCGGTTCCGTGGGTGCCCCGGAAGCGGCGGCCGTATTCGCGGATCAGCAGCCAGGTGGCCCGCGCGTTCACCGCGAAGTGCCGGTCGAAGCTGTCCACGGTCGTGTCGAGCAGGCCCGATGCGACCGACTCGCAGTGACACATCACGAGCGCGGTGACGTTGCCCAGCGCCCGTTCCGCCTCGTCGAAGATCCGGGACGGGGTGTCCACGTCGGAGAGGTCCGCCTCGATCGCCACCGAGGCCGCGCCGGCGTCCGCGAGGGCCGCGGTGATCGCGTCGGTCGCGCCCGGCTCGCCGCCCCAGGGCATGCGCTCGTCGTAGGCGGACCAGTGGGAGAAGGCGATGTCCCAGCCCGAGGCCGCCAGCCGCCGGGCGATCCCCGCCCCGATGCCGGCGGTGCGGCCCACGCCTGTGATCAGCGCGACCTTTCCTGTACGCCGTGAATCGATCATAGTGGCCATCATGCACGCAGCGACCGAACGCCTGCTGACGGATTTTCTCGACCGGATCGAACCGGCGGTCCCCCTGGTCGCGCTCTGGGCCCACGGCTCGCTCGGGGCCGGCGACTACCGGCCAGGCCGCAGCGACCTCGATCTGGTCGCCGTGCTCGACTCGCCCGTGACGATGCAGCAGTGGCGCGACATCAAGGCCGTGCACCGCTCGCTCGAACCGCCCCTCGCCGCCCTGCTGCACTGCTCGTACCTGCCCCGCCAGGAGCTGGACGATCTCTCCACCGAACACGTGACGTGGGCGCACGAGCGCATCTTCCGCCGTCCCGTCACCGCCGTCACGCGGCGCGAGCTGCACACGGCGCCCCGGCGGTTGTACGGCCCGCCGCCCGGCGAGGTGCTGCCCCCGGTGTCGGACGCGGAGCTGGAGGCGTTCGTCCGGTCGGACCTGCGTGACTTCTGGCTGGTCAAGACGCGGGCGCGGCGGCGCTGGCTGCAGGAGGTCTGGGTGGACCTCGGCGTGCTGACGGTCGCCAGGGCCACGGTGACCCTGCGGGAGGGCCGCCTCATCAGCAAGCGGGAGGCTCTGGACGTGGCGGCCGGGATGGGAGCGCCGGACACCGTGGTGGCCGACATCCGCGCCCGCAGATACGGCACGCCGCCTCCGGTGTTGAGCCGGTTCAGGAGGGCCCGGCTGGCGCGGGCGTTCGTCAGGTCGGCGATCAGGAAGGCCCTGGCCTGAGGACCGCACATGGCCGAAATATGGTGAACGGATAGGGTTGGCGCGTACCACCTGAAGGGGAAGAAAGGGCGGCACATGGGGGAAAGCAGGCAGTCCTATCTGGTGGCCGCGACGTCGGCGGTGTCGCTCCTGCGTCACCCCGCCGTGCGCACGTCGTGGGACAAGCCGAGCGCGCTGACCGAGTTCAGTGTCGCGGGGCTGGCCGGGCACCTGGCTCACCAGCTCGTCAGGGTCGGCGACGTACTCCCGCCGGACGGCGAGGTCCAGGAGCCCATCGACCTCATCGAGCACTACTCACGCTCGCCGTGGGTGCAGGCCGGCCTCGACCACGAGAGCAACCTGAGCATCAGGCGCGGGGGCGAGGCGGCCGCCGCCGACGGGGCCGAAGCCCTGGCGGACAAGGCGCAGGCGCTGCTCGACCACCAGAGCGCCGCGCTGCCCGCCGAACCGGCCGGCCGCGTGGTGTTGCTGCCCTGGGCCGGATGGTGCCTGCGGCTGGACGACTTCCTGCTCACCCGGCTGGTGGAGCTGGTCGTCCACTCCGACGACCTGGCTGCCAGCGTCGGCGTGGACACGCCTGAACTGCCGTCGGCCGTCAACGAACCCGTCGTGGAGCTGCTGGCCCGCCTGGCCGTGCACCGCCACGGAGCCACCGCGGTCATCCGCACCCTGAGCCGCGCCGAACGCGCACCGGCGGCGATAAGCGCCTTCTGAGCCGGGCGCGCCCCTCGCGGCTAAATCCGTACCAGCCGGTCATCGTGCGGCGGCGGCGGGTGCTTCCGACGCCTTCCCATCAGGTGGGGCTGGCCGCAGGCGCCCGTAGTGGCTTCGCCGGTGTGTTCACAACGAGTGCCGCACCCACACGTTCGGCTCCACGTACACGGCGTAGTTCTCCGCGAGGTCGCATATGACCGGGGACAGCGTGAGCGGCACCTCTACGGGACCGTTCACATCGAACGGCTGGCCTGTCCACGTTCGCCACTGCGCCAGCGATCCCGAGATGGTCTGGGACGCCGGCGCGACTTTCACGATGGTGCCGCCGGCGCGTACGTGCACGCGCAACCACGGGTCGGCGGGCAGGCCGTCCTCACGGGTGCGGAACGCGTACTCGGACATCGACGTGTGGGGCTCCAGGTGCTTGCCATTGGGGCGTACGGGCGCCAGCAGCTCCGTGAAACCCTTGGACTTCGCGTTGTCGCGCAGCGCGTTGAGGAGCAATGCGGACAGCCCATTGCCCTGATGCTCCGGATGGATGCTGATCTCCAGGGCGCTCACCGCGTCGGGGGTGATCTCCTTGCGCAGGTCCGAGTGCGCCCACATGAGGATCTGGTCCCAACCGGTGTCGGGCAGTTCGGGGCCACGACCGGGCAGGTTCAAGGCGAAGGGGACGCTGTGGCCGTGTCCGACAAGGACATCGTCCTCGGTGGCGATGACGGCGTAGTCGCGGTGTGGCTGCACGACCGGACCGAACAGGGACCACGCGATCGGGTCGTGATCCATGAACGTCGGCCAGCTGTCGGGCATCTCCCAGACAGTGCCGATGAACTCGGGTCGTTCGGCGAGCGTCGTGATGTGGATGGCCATGGGAGGGACAGTAGCGGCCACGAGAACGTGCCCCAACCGCTTTTGTCGCGCGATGGTTCGCCTCGGTCGACCCGGCCTTACATATCCGCTGTATGCCCCGGCGGCGGCGAAACAGCGGGAGTTACTACTTTCGTCGTCATTCATCCCGCTGACCACCTCATACGCTGTGGACATGCGGTTCGTCCTGCTCGGCTCCGGTGTGTTCGCGGCCTCGCTGCTCGTGGTGCAGGGGCAGGTCGGGGTGCCGTCGAGCCTGCCGCTCCCGGTTCTGGCCGCGATCTCCGCCGCCTCGGGCGTGGCCGCCTGGCAGGTCAGGCGCTCCTGGTGGCCGCTGGCTGTCGTGGGCGCCGTCGGGTACGCCTGGCTGGTGATGTGGCCGCCGCTCATGGTCGCCTCCTACTACGCGGGCCTCACGCTCGGCAGGGGCCGCGGCATCGCCGCCTACCTCGGTGGCTGCCTGGCGGTGTGCGGGATCTCCGCGCTGGTCGGCGAGTGGCAGGACGGCGCCCACCGGCTCGCCACCGCGAGCCCGGCCAACGCGGTGGCCATGGCACTGGCCGTGATCGGGCTGCCGCTGGCGCTCGGTCTCTGGGTACGCGCCCGGCGCGAGGTGCTGGAGGCGGCCAGAGAACGGGCCGAACGGCTGGAACGCGAGCAGGTCATGCGCGCAGAGCAGGCCAGGTCGCAGGAGCGGGCCAGGATCGCCAGGGAGATGCACGACGTGGTCGCGCACCGGGTCTCGCTCATCGTGCTGCACGCGGGGGCGATGGAGCTGCGGGCGGCCGACGACGACACCGCCCGGTCGGCCGCCATGATCGCGGGGATCGGGCGGGAGGCGCTGGCCAACCTGCGCGACGTGCTCGGCGTGCTGCGCTCGCCTCCGCACGAGCTGCTGGGGGAGGACGCCGGCGGCGCGCGCCGGCCGCCGCCCACGCTGGACGACCTCGACCGGCTGCTCGACCAGACGCGCGCCCTGGGCATCGCGGTGACCCGGCACGACGAGGGCGAGGCGCGGCCGGTGGAGGCGAGCGTGGAGCGGACGGCGTACCGCGTGGTGCAGGAGGCGCTCACCAACGTGCACAAACACGCGGGGAACGCCGGCGCGGACGTGCGCATCCGCTTCGGGACCGACGTGCTTGAGGTGGAGGTGCGCAACGAGGCACCCCCACCGCCGCACGAGGAGCCGCGCTCGCCGCACGGAGAGCCGCACTCGCCGCGCGAAGAGCCGCGCCCACCGCGCGAGGAACTGCCCGGTGCGGGCTGGGGCCTGATCGGGCTGCGGGAACGTGTCGAGCTGCTCGGCGGCACCCTGCGCACCAACACCCAGGACGGCGGCGGCTTCCTGGTGAGCGCCCGGATCCCGGCATGACCCGCGGCGCTTGGAGGGTCCGGTGATCCGGGTGCTCGTCGTGGACGACGAGGAGCTGGTCCGGTCGGGGTTGCGGCTGATCCTGGAGGCCGCCGGCGACATCGCGATCGCCGGCGAGGCCCGCGACGGCGCCGAGGCCGTGGCGGCGGCGCGGCGGCTCCGGCCCGAGGTCGTGCTGATGGACGTGCGCATGCCCGGCATGGACGGCCTGACCGCCGCCGCCCGGCTGCTGGCCCTGCCCGACCCGCCCAAAGTCGTCATGCTGACCACGTTCGACCTGGACGAGTACGTGCACGAGGCGCTGCGCCTGGGCGCTGTCGGATTCCTGCTCAAGGACACCCCGCCGAGGGAGCTGGCCGCCGCCGTGCGTACGGTCGCGGACGGTCAGGCCATGTTGTCCCCGTCGGTGACCAAACGCCTGCTGGCGTCGTACGTGGATCGCGCCCCTTCACGTGCCGAGGCCGCGCGCAGGCAGCTCGCCGGGCTCACCGGGCGGGAGGAGGACGTGATCAGGGCCGTGGCCCGCGGCCTGTCCAACGCCGAGATCGGCCGCGAGCTGCGCCTGACGGAGGCCACGGTGAAGGCGCACGTGAGCCGGCTGCTGGCCAAGCTGGGCCTGGCCAACCGCGTCCAGGCCGCCATCCTGGTCCACGACGCCGACCTCGGCTAGCCTGCGACATCCGCGTAGCCGAACCTCGGCCAGCCGGCGACATCCGCGTAGCCGGCCTCGGCCAGCAGGCGACATCCGCGTAGCCGGCCTCGGCTAGCCGGCGACGTCCGCGTAGTGGCAGGCGGCCTGCGCCACGGGCACGGCCGGCAGGATGTCGAGCAGCTCCGAGCGGCACCTGCCGTCGACCCCGGCCTCGGCCGCCCTGCCGGAGGCGAGCACCTGGCAGCGGGCGTGGAAGCGGCAGCCGCCGGGAATGCGCGTCGGGTCGGGCGGCTCGCCGGTCAGCACCACCCGCTCCGGCGACTCGGGCAGCACCGACATCAGGGCCTGCGTGTACGGGTGGCGCGGCGCGGTCAGCACCTGCTCGACGGGCCCCGACTCGACGATCCTGCCGAGGTACATGACCGCGACCCGGTCGGCGATGTTCCAGGCCAGCCCGAGGTCGTGGGTGACGACCAGCGCCGACAGGCCCAGCTCCTCCCTGAGTTTGAGCATCAGGGCGAGGATCTCGCCGCGTACGGAGGCGTCCAGCGAGGCGACCGGCTCGTCGGCGACCAGCACCTTCGGGTCGAGCGCGAGGGCGCCCGCGATCACGACGCGCTGCCGCTGTCCGCCGGACAGCTCGTGCGGGTAGCGAAGGAAGAACCGCTCGGGCGGCCGCAGCCCGGCTCTGGACAGCGCCGTGGCCACGACGTTCTCCTCGTCGGCCACCCCGTGGATGCGCGGGCCCTCCGCCACCGCCTCGTAGACGGTGTGGCGGGGGTTGAGCGAGCCCGTCGGGTCCTGCAGGACGAGCTGCACCTGCCTGCGGTAGGCCCTGAGCGCCTTGGAGCCGTAGTCGAGCGCGGCACCGCCGTAGCGGACCTCGCCCGAGGTGGGCCGTTCGAGGCCGAGCAGGGTGCGGGCCAGCGTGGTCTTGCCGCAGCCCGACTCGCCGACCAGCGCGACGATCTCGCCCTCGCCGACCGACAGGTTGACGCCGTCGACCGCGCGGGCGCGGCGCCCGCGCGCGACGAACTCCACGTGCAGGTCGCGCGCCTCCAGCAGGCTCGCCCCCGCCGTCGAGACCTTCTCCTCCGTGGCCTGCGTCTCCGTCATGACGCCTCCTCCTTCGCCCTGACGTGTACGCAGGCGGCCGTACGGCGCTCGCCGGCGGGCCACAGCTCCACGTCGAGGGTGGCGCACTCGTCGAGCGCGACCGGGCAGCGCGGGTGGAACGAGCAGCCGGGCGGGAGCTGCATCGGGTCGGGCGGGTCACCGCCGAGGCCCTTCGGCGCGAGCCGCGCGGCCGGGTCGCCCACCGTCGGGAACGCCGCCGCCAGCGCCTTGCTGTAGGGATGCCGGGCGTCGTGGAAGACCTCGCCCGACGGGCCCTGCTCGACGATGCGGCCCGCGTACATCACGGCGAGCCGGTCGCACACGTCGGCGAGGACGGACAGGTCGTGCGAGATCATGATCAGCGAGATGCCCTGCTCCGCGACCAGGTCCTTGATCAGGGTCAGCACCTGGGCCTGCACCATGACGTCGAGCGCGGTGGTCGGCTCGTCGGCGATGATCAGGCGGGGCGAGCAGGCCAGGGCCATCGCGATCATCACCCGCTGCCGCTGCCCGCCGGACAGCTCGTGCGGGTAGCTGCGGGCTCGCCAGGCGGGCAGGCCGACCTGGTCGAGCAGCTCGGCCACGCGCTTGCGGGCCGCCTCGGGCTTGGCCTGGCCGTGGACCAGCAGCGGCTCGGCGATCTGGTCGCCGATCTTGCGCACCGGATTGAGCCCGTGCTGCGCGCCCTGGAACACGATGGAGGCCTCGGCCCACCGTACGGCCCGCATGCGGCCCCACTTCATGGTGAGCACGTCCTCGCCGTCGAGCAGGATCCGGCCTTCGACGCGCGCGTCCCGCGGCAGCAGCCGCAGCAGCGCCATGGCCAGCGTCGACTTGCCGGACCCCGACTCGCCGGCGACTCCGAGTGCCGCTCCGGAGTCGAGCGTCAGCGATACCCCGCGTACGGCCGGCACCTCGCCGGCGGCGATGCGGTAGGTCACCGAGACGTCGTCGAGTTCGAGCACACTCATGCGCCCCTCCTCAGCCGGGGGTTGAGCACGGCCTCCAGGGCCCGGCCGACCAGGGTGAACGCCATGACGACGGCGAGGATGGCCAGGCCGGGGATGAGGATGTACCACCAGGCGCCCTCGTTGGCAGCGCCGAAGTCGTACGAGCCGCGAAGCATGGTCCCCCACGAGGTCTTGTTGGCCGAGGCGCCGAGGAAGGCCAGCGTCGACTCGGTCACGATGGCGCTGGCCACCTCCAGCGTGGTGCTGGCCAGCAGCAGCGGCGCCACGTTGGGCAGCACGTGGCGCGTCGTGATGTGCCAGTGGCCGGCGCCGAGCGCCTTGGAGCGCTCGATGTACGGCCTGGACTCCACGGCCAGCGTCTGCGCCCTGATCAGCCGGGCGGTCGACGGCCAGGTGGTGATGCCGATGGCCATGATGATCGTGAACGTGCTGCCGCCCAGGATGGCCGCCAGCACCAGGGCGGTGACCAGCGAGGGCAGGACGAGGAACCAGTCGGTGACGCGCATGAGCACGGCGCCGAGCCATCCGCGGAAGTGGCCGGCGGCGATGCCGACGACCATGCCGATCACGATGCTCAGCACGGCGGCGAGGAAGCCGATGAGCAGCGACGTGCGCGAGCCCCACCAGACCATCAGCAGGATCGAGCGGCCGGACTCGTCGGTGCCGAACGGGAAGGCCAGGCTGGGCGCGTCGAAGTCTTCCCCGGTGGTGTCGACGACGCTGGTCACGCTCTCGTCGATGAACAGCGGCGCGATCAGCGCGAGCACCACGGAGACGACGAGCACGGCCATGCCGGCGACGCCGGCCCGGTGGGTGCGGAAGTCGGCCCAGAAGCGGCTCAGCGCCTGCCGCCTGCGGGTCGCCGCGACGCTCGTCATGCCGACCTCACTCTCGGGTCGAGCACGTGGTAGACCACGTCGGCCAGGGTGTTCATGACGATCACCGCCACCGTGATCAGCAGGAACGTGCCCTGCATGAGCGTGAAGTCGGGCACGCTGATCGCCTCGTAGAACAGCTGGCCGAGCCCCGGCCAGGTGTAGATCGTCTCGACGGTGACCGCGCCGCCGACCACGAAGCCGACGCGCATGAACACCAGCGTCACCGTGGGCAGCAGGGCGTTGGGCACCGCGTGGCGGCGGCGTACGTCGTCGTCGCGCAGCCCCTTGGCCCTGGCCACGGTCACGTAGTCCTGGCTGACCTCCTCCAGCAGCGACGAGCGCATGACCAGGAGGTATTGGGCGTAGACCACGGCGACCAGCGTCAGGCACGGGAGCACCATGTGGGAGGCCACGTCGAGCACGTACGCGAACCCGTCGGGCGCGTCCACGCTCTCGATGCCGCGGAAGGGGAAGATGCCGGGGATCGGCCCGATGCCCACCCCGAACACCATCATGAGCAGCAGCCCGAGCCAGAACGTCGGCACCGACCACAGCAGCAGCGACGTGCCGGTGGAGAAGCGGTCGAACGCGCTGCCGCTGCGCCAGCCGGCCCGCGTGCCCTGCCAGATGCCGAGGCTGACCGCGATGACCAGGCCCGTGCCGGCGAGCAGCAGGGTCGGGCCGAGCCGCTCGCCGATCAGGTCGAGGACGGGCCGCTTGTACTCGTACGACATGCCGAGGTCGAGGCGGAGCGTGTCGCCGACGAACTGGAAGAACTGCTCGATCAGCGGCTTGTCCAGGCCGAGCCGGCTGCGTTCGAGGTCGAGCTGGGCCGGGGTCATGTTGCGGCCCTGCGCCAGGCTGCGTACGGGGTCGCCGGGCAACATCCGGAACAGGAAGAACGTGCCGACGATCACCATGGCGATGCTGAACAGCGCCCCACCGGCCTTGGACAGCGCGTAGCGCAGCGTGCCGCGGCGGGTGGAGCGCCCGTCACCAGGGCCCGCCGCCTGCGCGGCGGCGGGCTCTGCTGCTTCGAGCGGAGTTGTCATTCGCGCTCGTCTGCGACGCTCTTGCGCCGCCTGCTCAGGAGGAACGCGCCTACACCGATGACGACCACGGCGCCGACGATACCGGCGATGACGCCGGTGTTGGAACCGCCGTCGCCGCTCCCGCCGCTTGCCCCGGGCGCCTTGACGTCGACGGTGTAGAACGGCCAGTAGCCGCTGCCGCCGTAGAGCAGGCCCTTGTCCTCGGGGATGGGGGTGATGCTGGTGATGCGGTCCTTGCGGTAGCCCTCGAGGTCGTTCGTGTAGTAGATCGCGATGACCGGAGCGTCGGTGTAGAGGCGCTCCTGCATCTGCTTGATGATCTCGGCGCGCTTGGGCCGGTCGAGCTCCTGCAGTTGCTCCTTGTAGAGCTTCTCGAAGGTCTCGTCACAGTAGAACGACTCGGTGCCGCCGCCCTCGCCGTCCTTGGTGGGCCGGCGCGAGCACAGGTGCGTGGCCAGCACCTCCTCGGGGTCGGGGTTGACCGACCAGCCGCTGATCGCGATGTCGAACAGACCGGTGTAGCCCGTCTCTTCCGTGAACTTGCTGGATTCGAGCTTCTTGGTGGTCAGCGTGATGCCGATCTCCTTGAAGAAGCCGGTCAGGTATTCGGCGAGCTTGTCCTCGAGCGGGGTGTCGGTGTGGATGCTGAAGCGGAACTCCAGCTTGCGGTCGCCGTCGGGCATCGTACGGACGCCGTCGGAGCCCTTCTTGTAGCCGGCGTCGTCGAGGATCTGGTTGGCCCTGGCCGGGTCGTAGGTGACCTTGGTGTCGCCGGTGGCCTCCCAGAAGAAGTCCTTGTACATCGGCGGCACGATCGAGCCGTCGGCGGGCTTGGCCAGGCCGTCCCACACCTCGTCGACCAGCTTCTGCTTGTCGATCGCGTAGTGCAGCGCCTGGCGCACCTTGACGTCCTTCAGCGCGGGGTGGCCGTCGCCGACGGGCTTGTCGTCGGTGGTGGTGGCGCCGTGGTTGATCTGCAGGTAGCTCGCCCGGCGGCCGTCGGTGTTCCACGCCTCGATGTTGGGGTCGTTCTGGATGGCCTTGAACTCCGGCGGGTCCAGCCGGCCGATCAGGTCGATCTCGCCCTTCTGCAGCGCGGCGATCGCGGCCTGGGGGTTGTCGTAGAAGATGACCTGCAGCTCGTCGACCTTGGCCTTGCCCCGCCAGTAGTTGGGGTTGGCCTGCAGCTTGACGTACTGGTCCTTCTTGTGCTCGGTCGCGAAGTACGGGCCGCTGCTCACCGTGGGGTACACCTCGGCGTCGTGGTTGGCCATGTCGGTGACCGACTCCCAGACGTGCTTGGGCATGATCGGGACCGGGTTCTCCAGCATGGACGCCTGCGGCGACTTGAGCTTGATCGTCAGTTCCTGGCCGTTGGCCGTGACGCTCTCGAAGTTCTCCACGGCCGGGCCGTTGGCCGTCTTGGCCGCCTCGTCCGTCATGATCTTGTTGAACGTCCAGGCGGCGTCCTCGGCCGTGATCGGCTTGCCGTCGGACCACTTGGCCTCGCGGATCTTGAACGTCCACGTACGGCCGTCCTCCGACGCCTCCCACGACTCGGCCAGGTCGGCGCTGGGCTGGAGCGTCTTGGAGTCGGGAACCGTGAGGAAGCCGTACATCCAGCGGTGGATCGACGTGGAGACCAGGCGGACGGCCAGGAACGGGTTCATGGAGTCCATGGACTGCGTGGCGCCGACGCGAACGATCTTCTTCCCCGCCGTCGGTTCCTGAGCAAGGGCCGTCGTCGTCCCCTGACCTGCCACTAGTAGCGCGACGCCCAGCGCAGCCAGGCGTGCGAGCCATTTCCTCATATGTGCCTCACCTTCAGGCGGGGGGTTCCTGTGTAGAGAAAGGCACACCATACGAAGACCGCGTGTCAACGCATGGCGGAAAATTGTTTCAGTCCTGTTTCCTTGGGCGGTGTAAATTTTCAACCCGGCCCGGCTTCCCGCCGTGACCTGCCCAGCTTACGACCCGCCCGCGTACGCCGGCCCCCTCGATCAGGAGGCCCGCTCCTTCCTGAGACGCAGCCAGTTCATGATCCCCGATCGCTTGCGTTTCCAGAACGCGGTCGCCCACAGCACCTGGCCGATCACGATCGCGCCCAGGACGACCGCCGCGTCCACCATGGCCGCGCCCGACCCGCCGGACAGCAGGGTCCCCACGGATCTCGCGACGAGAGGTACGGCGACCGGGAGAGTGATCGTCAGCGAGACGCCCACGCACACGACCGATCCGATCGCCACGAACACCGAGTAGGCCCTGACGACGTACCGCTCGCGACGCGGAAGGGCGCCGGACGGGTCGGCCGCCGGTCCGCGGCGTAGCCGCGCCCACAGGTAGGCGAGGAACGCGGTCGCGTCCCCGAAGAGGTTGCGGCACCCGAACAGGTCCTGGACCACGAAGTAGACATCCGTACGCATGAAGGCGAAGAACTGCGGGACGATCAGCATGACCTGTGCGAGGAACACCACGGTGCCGAGGAAGGCCAGCGGCGGTGCGCCGAACAGGACCGCGATCAGGCCGACGGTCGCCAGTGTCACGTTCACCGCGATCCCGGACAGATAGACGGCGAGCCGCTCCCGGCGGCCCGCGTGCCAGATCCCGCTGACGTCCGTCTCGACCACCAGGAACTGCAGCCGGGTGCCCAGCCGCATCCGCCCCGGCACGTCACAGGCCCTCGCGGTGAGGAGATGCGCCAGCTCATGGACGAAGATCGAGGCCCAGATGGTGCCGAGCTGGGCCAGCAGAATGACGCTGCCCCGCTCGACGGCCAGCAGGTCGGAAGGCATCGGCATCCGGTCGGCGTGGCTCACCAGCAGGACGAGCCCGCCCAGGTTCCACACCCCGACGACGACCCACAGCCAGCGAGCCATCAACCACCGTACGTGCCTGCTCGTCAGCCGGGGAAGCCAGGACGGCGGCACCGGCGCGGCCTCGTCACCCGCTCTGACGAATCCGTACCGGGTCAGCGCCTCGACGAACGCGTCCACGTCGACGTCGCGCCCCGTCTCGGCCAGCAACCTGTCGTGCACCGCCGTGGTGGTCAGCTTCTCGCCCAGGAGGTCGATGACGCGCTTGCCGTCCTCGGGGACCGCGATGAACCTGCCGGTGTCGATCCGGCCGACCACCCATTCGTCCCGCTCACGGCGGCAGCTCAGGTCGTGGAGCTCGACGGTACGCCCGTCGAGCAC
Organism: Nonomuraea mesophila; assembly: GCF_004352805.1. Lineage (NCBI taxonomy): Bacteria > Bacillati > Actinomycetota > Actinomycetes > Streptosporangiales > Streptosporangiaceae > Nonomuraea > Nonomuraea mesophila. The sequence goes on along the minus strand of NZ_SMLD01000001.1, from coordinate 112,287 downwards.
GTCCTCAGCGTTCATGGGTCTCATCGGGCCCACCGCCGCCGCAAACGTCGCACCGCTCCCCGTCCGCACCGCTCGCGGACAGAGCGAACGCGTGATCCATGACCATCAGGTTGTGGGCATAGATGCGATTGGCCGGTATCGGCGGCGCCCCGGTGATGACGCTGAGCGCCAGATGGGCGAGCAGGCCGCCCGAGACCATCGCCGACACCGCGTTGGCCGCGTTCACGGGGTCGGTGCTCTTCCCCGGCTCCCATTCCGCCACGACATCGCGTCCCGCGCGCCGTTCGGTCTGCCTGCGCTGCACGCAGGCATAGCAGGGGCCGGTTCCCGGCAGGAAGACACCGCACGACACCTGCGGGCCGTGATAGCCGCCGTGCACCCACGGCGTGCCCGTGGCCAGGCAGGCTTCGTTCGCCCAGTATCTGATCTCGTCCGGCCGGTCGGCCGAGAGGACCAGCACGTCGAACCCGCCGGCTATCTGCTTGAGATCGTCCGGCCCGTTGACCGAACGCCGCTCGCCGGAGACCGCGACGGCCGAGTTGCGCGCGCGGAGTTGTTCGACCGCCACCTCGACCTTGCTCCGGCCGATGTCGGACTCCGTGTAGATGATCTGCCTGTTCAGGTTGGACAGCTCGACGACGTCCGGCTCGACGCAATGGACGTGCCCCACGCCGGACATCGTCAGTGCCGCCGCCGCGGCGGCTCCGGTGCCTCCCACCCCGACGACCACGGCCCGGGCGGAGCGCAGGCGCTCCTGCGCATGCCAGGGAGAGCTCCTCGGCGACTTGTCGACCCAGGAGAAGAAGGCGCGCCCCCGGTCGTACCGATCGCGCTCGGCCTGGGTCAGGTTCTCCGCGAGGTCCGGGTCGGCGTCCTCGACATGCCCCGCGGCGGCCAGAGTGTCGATGACCGAGGCGGTCACCTTTTCGTCGGCGCCGGTCTCCGCCATGCGCGCGACGAGTTCTTCCCTCGTTCGTGTGCCGTCCATCTCGTTGAGCAACGCCCACACCCGATGCTCCGGATCATTGAATTCGGAAGCCAGTCCGAAAACGATCCCGCCAATGCTGACCCGGCCGCCGGCCAGCAATCTCGGGCGATGCGTATATTTGATTCTCGGATATTTCATCATGCTCCCGAACGCGTTATCCGGACGACGGCGGGCTCCGCTCTTCCCCAGGCGCCGCCCGCCGTCGATCACCGAGCGTGGACCCGGCGCCGCCCATCGGGCCGCGGCGCTACCGCGGCCCGAAGAGGCGGCCCGACATCGTCAGCTGGGGATATCGCAGTTGTCACACAGCACGGTGGTCTCGATCTGGTCGAGCTCGCGGATCTCGATGCTCTGCACGTTCTTCACCTCCCTACCGTCGAGCCGGGACAGAACGTCGCGGCGCTCAGCCGCAGCCGTTGTAGTCCGGGTCGCAAAGAACGGTCGTCTCCACGCGGTCGAGCTCGCGGATCTCGATGGTCATCGCCTTCACCTCCCCCCTGTACGCCTGCGGCCTCCATAAGAAAGCCGGCCGCTCCGGCATGACTTTCCCGACATTAGAGCCCCCCATTATGAATGCGCTTTAATTCCGGCTTCGAAGCCGTGGCACCGCGTCCGGAGGCCCCGCCCTCCACAAGGTGAAGACGCATACATGGGAACCACCCGGATAGGGGGAAGGAAACAGCCGGATCAAGGGGGAGATCACATGATGCAGGGCAAGACCATCGCGTTCCTGGTCGCTCCTGAGGGGGTCGAGCAGGTCGAGCTCACCGAGCCGTGGAAGGCGGTCAAGCAGGCGGGCGGCACGCCCAGGCTGATCTCCACCGCGCCCGGCCAGATCCAGGCGTTCAACCACCTGGACAAGGCCGACACGTTCGCCGTGGACGACACGGTCGACAACGTCGACGTGGGCGCCTTCGACGGCCTGCTGCTGCCCGGCGGCGTGGCGAATCCCGACTTCCTGCGTACGGTGCCGCAGGCCGTGCAGTTCGCCCGGTCGTTCTTCGACGCGGGCAAGCCGGTGGCGTCGATCTGCCACGCGCCGTGGACCCTGGTCGAGGCGGACGTCGTACGCGGCCGCACGCTGACGTCCTGGCCGAGCTTGCAGACGGACCTGCGCAACGCCGGCGCCACGTGGGTGGACCAGGAGGTCATGATCTGCACCGACGGGCCGAACACGCTGGTCACCAGCCGCAAGCCGGATGACCTGAAGGCCTTCTGCCAGGCCGCGACCGACGCGTTCGGGTAACAGGCACAAGCCGCCGCGGAGGGAGGGCGCCGAGCCGGGCGCCCTCCCTCCGGCATGGAGTGAGCGGTTCGAAACCATGCCGTGACGCCTTGTCCCCTGGCGAGAAATGGTCTAGATGTAGACCAAATGGAGCGTCCTCCGTGCCCCCCAGGGAGACCTCAATGACCGCTGAAGAGGATTCCAGGCGACTCGCCGAACTCGGCTACAAGCAGGAGCTGGCCCGCACCTGGAGCGGATTCTCGAACTTCGCCATCTCGTTCTCGATCATCTCCATCCTCGCCGGCTGCTTCACCACCTTCGGACAGGCCTGGAACAACGGCGGCCCCATCGCCATCTCCTGGGGCTGGCCGCTGATCTCCGTCTTCATCCTGATCATCGGCTTCTGCATGTCGGAGCTGGTCTCCGCGTACCCGACGGCGGGCGGCATCTACTGGTGGGCCGCCAAGCTGGGCAAGCCGATCCACGGCTGGTTCACCGGGTGGCTCAACCTGATCGGCCTCATCGCCGTCACCGCCTCCGTCGACTACGGCTGCGCGACGTTCCTCAACATCACCATCAACCGGCTGACCGGCGGCGCATGGGAGGCCACGCTCCCCCACGCGTTCCTGCTGTTCGTGATCGTCCTCGCGCTGCACGCCCTCATCAACATCTTCAGCCACCGGCTCATCTCGCTGCTGCAGAACGTCTCGGTCTGGTGGCACGTCGCGGGCGCCGCCATCATCGTCGCCATCCTGATCTTCGCGCCCGACGACCACCAGTCACTCGGCTTCGTCTTCGGCGGCACGAACGACAACTCGGGCTTCGGCACCGGCTCGGAAGGACTGCCCTTCTGGCTGTACGTGCTGCCGCTCGGCTTCCTGCTCACCCAGTACACGATCACCGGTTTCGACGCCTGCGCCCACGTGTCGGAGGAGACACAGGGCGCGGCCACCAGCGCGGCCCGCGGGCTGTGGCAGTCGATCTTCTACTCGGCCATCGGCGGGTGGATCCTGCTGCTGTCGTTCCTGTTCGCCGCGACGAACGTGGACGCGCTCAACGAACAGGGAGGCTTCGTCGGCGCCATCTTCGAGACGGCCCTGTCGTCCCCGCTCGCCACCGCGATCTTCGCGATCTCCACCATCGGCCAGTTCTTCTGCGGCATGAGCTGCGTGACGTCGATGTCGCGGATGACGTACGCGTTCGCGCGGGACGGCGCGATCCCCGGCTGGCGACTGTGGTCGCGGGTCGACCGCAACCGCACTCCCGTCAACGCCATCCTCGGCGGCTGCCTCACCGCCGCCCTCATCACCCTGCCCGCCCTCTACGCCCCTCCCGGCCTGACCACGCCGGTCGCCTTCTACGCCGTCGTGTCGATCGCCGTCATCGGGCTCTACCTGGCCTTCCTCATCCCGATCTGGCTGCGTCTGCGCATGGGCGACGCCTTCACCCCCGGCCCGTGGACGCTCGGCCGGAAGTACAAGGTGCTGTGCTGGATCGCCTGCGTCGAGATCGCCGTCGTCTCGATCTACTTCATCATGCCGTTCTCGCCCGAGGGCGTGCCCGGCAACCCGGACTTCACGTGGACGTCGGTGAACTACGCGCCGATCGCGGTGGGGGTGGTGCTGATCGGGATCGCGCTGTGGTGGGTGCTGTCGGCCCGCCACTGGTTCACCGGGCCCCGCCGCACGGTCGACGACGAGGTCCCCACCCCCTGACGATCGACGTGGGTACGGCTCACGCGGGCCGTACCCACGTGCTTGGATTGCGCCAACATGTCGTGCATGGCGACGCCCTACATCCGCGATGTCCCCGAACCGGTCGCCGAGGCGTTCAAGGAGCGTGCGGCGGAGGTCGGCATGTCCCTGTCGGCCTACGTCGCCAGGGAGCCGGCCGATATCACCAACGTCGAGATAGTCGGGCGCCTGAAGGCGCGAGATCGCTCACAAGGGCCTTCGACCGCCGACATTCTCGAAGCCGTCACGGATGGCAGGCGGTGATCCCGGTCAGGAGGCTTCGAAGGCCGTGGCCACGGCCGCGCGGACGTCGGCCATCGAGGCCTCGCCCAGTTCCCGCTTGAGCGAGGTCATGTCCACGTCGGGCATGCCGCAGGCGATCGCCCAGTTCCACGGCGACAGGTCGCCCTCCACGTTGAGCGCGAACCCGTGGCTGGTGACGCCCCGGCTCTGCCGCATCCCGATAGAGATGATCTTGCGGCCGGTCTCGGCGGTCCAGACACCCGTGAGCAGCTCGGAGCCGGGCGGCGTGTCACGGCGCTCGGCCGGCAGGCCCAGCTTGCCCAGCGCCTCCACCAGCCGCAGCTCCACCTCGCGAACGTAGTCGACGATGCCCTGGTCGTCGTCGAGCTTGACGATCAGGTAGCCGACGAGCTGGCCGGGCCCGTGGTAGGTGAGCTGCCCGCCCCGCCCGGTCTCCACCACGGGGATGCCGCGCGTCGGGTCGGGCAGGTGGTCGAGCGGGGTGCGGCGGCCGACCGTGTAGACGGAGGGGTGGCTCAGCAGCCAGAGTGTGTCCGGTCGTTCGTCGCGCTGGCGCTGCCCGACCAGGTCGGTCATGCGCTCCATAGCCTTGTCGTAGTCGACGAGCTCATCCTCGATGAGCGTCAGCGGCCTAGCCCTCATGGTTTCGAGGATATGCCGCCTTCCGGAGGTGCGGGACGCCGCCCCGGCCCGTGCGGGATCACGTCTTCGGCCTCTCCGCCACGAACAGCCCACGACCCGGCGCAGTGATCAGAAGGCCCTCCACTTTGAGCACGTCGAGCGCCTTCTTCACGGTGTTCCGCGACAGACCGGTCATGTCTTCGAGTTCCGTCTGGGACGGCACCTTCCGGCCGGGCTGGAACTCTCCGGACTTGATCCGTGCACGCAGAGCGTCCGCGAGCTGCAGGTAGGGCGCTTGCAGCCCTTCCGGGTCGATTTTCACGACCCGTAGGCTAGGCGGCCAGGTCAGGGTCAAGATAGGCAGGGCCAGCCCTGACCAGCCGTGGCCGGGTTACGTAGACTGCTGCTCGTCCACCCGGACCTCCGGACCACGCATATCGCGTCAGGAGATATGACTCATGGCCGAGCTTTCCGACTTCCACGGCCCGCATATCGGTCCCTATCGGGCCGACGCCGAGCTGGTCGACTGGCGCAATCCGCACCCGCGCTTCGAGCGAGTGCGGATCATGCGGCACACCTGCGACTGCAGGGCACGCGTCCTGGAGCTCTGCACGGCCTCAGGGCTGGCCTGGGTACGCAGGACCGACCGGATGGGGGCCGGTTCGCTGGTGCGGGAGAGCCATCCAGGAAACGTGGACATCGCCGAGAAACTCTGAACGAAGCTCCTCGACGGTCGGGCCGGATAGACGCCGTCGTCGCGTCCGAAGTCGGCGCCGTTGCGGGACGACAGACGTACCGGCAACAACCAGGCTTGTAACCCTTCGGCCACTTCTCACCAAGCAGGGGTGTCAATCGACGAAGGGAGCATGGCCGGTGCGTCGCAAACAGGCGAAGATCGCCACAGATCCTGTGGCTTTCGAGGCCTTCTACCGGCGACATGTCGATGCCGTCACCCGGTTCCTCGCCCGCCGCGTCGACGACCCGCACACGGTCGCCGATCTGGTGGCCGAGGTGTTCATCGCGGTGCTCGACTCGGCTCACACCTACCGGGCCGACCTGGGTTCGGAGATCGCGTGGTTGTACGGCGTGGCCCGTAACACGATCTCCGCCGAGCGGCGACGGGTCTATCGGGAGCACCGGTTATCGGACCGGCTGAACGGACGCCGGCAACTGGCCGCCGACGACGTCGCCCGGCTCGAAGAACGGATCGACGCGGAGCGGGATGCCAGGCACGCCCTGGCGGCCGTGGAGGAACTGCCGGAAGGGGAGCGCGCCATGCTGGAGCTGGTCGCCATCGACCAGCTCACGGTCACCGAGGCGGCGCAGGCCCTCGGCATCCGCCAGGGCGCCGCCAAGGTACGCCTGCATCGTGCCCGCCGGACGCTACGCCACCTGTCCTTCGTCATGGATGGAGCCCGTTGAACTTCGAGGAGCAACTGCTGATGGACCTGAAGACCGAGATCGCCACCCGCGCCGACCGGCGTCGCCGCGTCATCCGTACGCGGTCCGTCCTGGCGACGGCGGCGATGGCCGCCGCGGCGGCGATCGCCGTACCCCTGCTGACCGGCACCGGGACGCCCGCGTACGCCGTGAGCACGAACAGCGACGGCACGATCAGCGTGGACATCAACGAGTTCAGGGACGCCGACAAGCTGGAGGGCGACCTGAAGGAGGCCGGCGTCCTCGCCGACGTCAGTTACGTGCCGATCGACAAGCAGTGCGAGCCGGGCCGCGGAGAGGTGGTCGGCGGGGAGCCGACCGGCCTCGATGATTTCCGCGACTCCGTGAGCTACAAGGCCGCCCGCGTCCGGACCGGCGGGGTGAACATCGATCCCGGCTACGTCGGCAAGGGTCAGACCCTGGTGCTGGAGTTCGCCGAGAACAAGGAGAGCGGGGAGGGCCCGGTCGTCACCGCCCGCTTCAAGCCGCTGGTGATGACCGGGCCGGTCAAGCCCTGCACCCTCGTCGACTGGAACCCCGCGGGGTAGGGGCACCCGCCAAGGGAACCGCCTCCAAGGGAGGGGCCGAGGGGTTCCGGCCCGGCGCAGGTCCACGCCCGGCGGGTCAGGCCCGCTGGGCGTGGGCCAGTGCCGAAGAGGTCCGGCAGCCGACGATCGCCGGAGCCTCGTGGACCAGGGCGTCGTTGACGAGCGCCTCCACCATGAAGAGGGCGAAGTCCACGCGGCGGGTGCGGTTGGCGGCGAGGATCGGGTCGCCGACGTGCCGGCTCCACACCGGCAGCCCCTGGCTCTCGCCCTCTTCCAGGTCGCTGCCCCGCACGACGGTCCAGCGGGTGTCGCTGGCGAACACCCTGCGGCACGCCTCCACCTGGTCGTCGATGTCGCCCACGCGGGCCAGCCGGGCGAGCATCTGATCCTCGACGGCCTCGACCGGCTGCCCCGCCAGCACGGCACACCGCAGGACTGACGCGCCCGCTCAGGCGGGGGCGGCGAGAAGCGGCGGGCCCACGGTCCGGATGGACGGCGGGCCCGGCGCCGCCTGTGCGCTAGGCCGGACGGTAGCCCTTCGGCTCCTCCGGGACGAGGATCCACATCGCCACGTAGACCACCCAGAGCGGCCCCGGGATGAGCGAGAGCAGTAGCCAGAGGATCCGGACAAGGGTGGGAGGAAGGCCCATCTTGTCGGCGAGACCGCCGCAGACGCCGGCCAGAATCCTGTGCTCTCTTGAGCGGTACATGCTGTGCCTCCGTGTGGTTACGACCTACCCGTACAACGACCGATCGGCTCGGCGGACTCCCGTCAGGAACCCTGAGAAAACCCTGTAAGGGTGAGCCACTCCTCCGCCATGCCCAGATGTCGCCTGGTCAGGCCACGCATCGGGTCCACGTGGATGAGCAGGAAGTCGGTCAGTCCCTGACGCACCCTGAGGTAGTCCTCATCCTCTGCCCACACCTGGTCGTCGAACCACACGAACGGCCGTCGCCCGGCGTAGGCGGCCACGTGCGGGGTCTTGAACATCTCACCGTGCTCGCTCGGAGGCTCGGGCGGCAGCGGGATGACGGGCAGGGAGGGCAGGCCGATCCTGGGCGCGATCCACTCGTTGGCGTGCTGCTCCCACGTCGTCGCCCAGACCAGCTCGGACCCGGTGGCGATGGCCAGGTCGAGCAGCCCGCGCCCGTGCCTGGGGTTGAGATGCACGGTGTAGACCTCGCCCCCGACCGTGCACCGGTAGCGCCGGTAGTCGGGCGTCGGCCGGCCCATCGGGTTGAGCACGCCGTCGACGTCGAGCAGCAGCAGCGGCTTCACCACGGGGCCTCATCCCCGGCGCGCGGCGACCAGGGCGGATCGGGGACCGGGCGGACCCCACGGGCACGCGGGCCGTCGAGAAGCGCCGCGAGCAGGTCCATGGGTCAGACGATCGCATAGGGGGTTGCGCATCTCAACCGCGGACAACTGTCCGAATGCCGTCAGCGTACGACCTTGGCCGGGTCCCAGCCCGGCCGGGGCACCGAGTCGAGCAGCAGCCTGGTGTAGGGATGTTCGGGCTCGGCCAGCACCCGCGCGACCGGCCCCCGCTCGACCACCACCCCCCGGTGCAGGACGAGCGTGTCGTCGCACAGGTGCCGCACCACGGCCAGGTCGTGGCTGACGAACAGCAGGGCGACGCCCGAGTCGCGGCGCACCTGTGCGAGCAGTTCGAGGATCTGCGCCTGGATCGACACGTCGAGCGCGGCCACCGCCTCGTCCAGCACCAGCACCGCCGGCTCGACGGCCAGCGCTCTGGCGATGGCCAGGCGCTGACGCTGCCCGCCGCTGAGCTGGTGGGGCCGCGCCTCCGCCTCGCGGGCGCCCAGCCCGACCTGGTCGAGCAGCTCGCCTGCGCGCGAGCGGTCCTTACCGTGCAACCTGAGCGCGGTACGCAGGCACTCGGCCGCGGTGAGCCGGGGGTCGAGGGAGACGTACGGGTCCTGGAACACCATCTGGATCTCGCGGGCCCTGCGCAGCCTGGCGGCCCGGCCGCGTTCCCTGGCGGTGCGTTCCCTGCCGTCGACGGTGATCGTGCCCGAGTCGGGGGCGACCAGGCCGACGAGCATGCGGGCGATCGTGGTCTTGCCCGACCCCGACTCCCCCACCAGGCCCAGCGAACCCCCGGGGGCCAGCTCGAAGGAGACGTCGGCGGCGGCCACCGCGCCGTCGTACGACTTGCACAGAGCATGTACGGCGAGCATTCAGACCTCCACCAGACGGCAGGCGGCCGAGCCGCCGGGCACGGTCACGGGCCGCGGCCGCCACTCCTCGCAGGCGCCGGTGGCGTGCGGGCACCGGGGCGCGAAGGGGCAGCCGGTGAACGTGTCGTCCAGCGAGGGCGGCCGGCCGGGGATGGGACGGATCGGGCGGGGGTCGTCGAGTTCGGGCGTGCAGGCCAGCAGCCCAGCGGTGTAGGGGTGGCGCGGGTCGTCGAACAGTTCCTTGGCGGGCCGCGACTCGACGATCGTGCCCGCGTACAGCACGTTCACGCGGTCGCAGAAGGCGGCGGCCAGGTGCAGGTCGTGGGTGATGAACACCATGCCGAGCTCCCGTTCGGCCTGTACGCGGCGCAGCAGCGCGAGCGTCTCGGCCTGGGTGGTGACGTCGAGGGCGCTGGTCGCCTCGTCGGCGAGGAGCAGCGCCGGGTCGGCGGCCAGCGCGGCGGCGATGACCACGCGCTGCAACATGCCGCCCGACAGCTCGTGCGGGTACTGCCGCATGTGCCGCTCGGGTTCGCGCAGGCCGACCGCGGCCAGGAGCTCCAGCGCCCGCGCGCGGGCCTCGGCCTTGGGCCGGCCGAGCGTGAGCACCATGCGCTCGGTGAGGAAGTCGCCGATCCTGCGGACCGGGTTGAGCGACGAGCGCGGGTCCTGATAGATCATCGACACCTGGCCGGCGCGCAGGTCGCGCAGCGCGTCCGGGCCCATCGTGAGCACGTCGTCGCCGGAGACCAGCACCCGCCCCGACACCGCCGAGTGCTGCGGCAGCAGGCGCAGCACGGCGCGGGCGAGGGTGGACTTGCCGGAGCCCGACTCGCCGACCAGGCCGACGATCTCGCCCCTGCCGACGGTGAGCGAGACGTCGGCGAGGATCGGGCGCCGCCCGCCCGCCTCGATCGTCAGTCCTTCCACGGAAAGCAGCATCATGTGCCCCTCACGCCCATGCGGTCGGCGAGGCGCACGCCGATCACGTTGAACGACACGACCACGAGCGCGATGGCCGCGCCCGGCACCAGCACCGGCAGGAACGCCCCCTGCACGATCGCCGGCTGGCCCTCCTTGACCATCAGCCCCCAGTCGGAGGACGGCGGCTGCGCCCCGAACCCGAGGAAGCTCAGCGTGGCCAGGCTCATCAGCCCCTCCCCGAACAGCACGACCAGGTAGCCGACGATCGCGCGCGCCATGTTGGGCACCAGGTGCCGCACACAGATGGTGAACCCGCCCATGCCCTGCACCCGGTAGGCGTCGATGTACGGCTTGGCGCACTCGCCCAGCGCGACGCTCCTGGTGTAGCGGGCGATCGTCGGCGTGTAGGCCAGCCCGAGCGCGACGATGGCCGTGGTCATCCCGTTGCCGAACACGGCCACGATCAGCACGACGAACAGCAGCCCGGGGAAGGCGTACATGACGTCGGTCAGCCGGGCGACGACGGTGTCCACCCAGCCGCGGTGCCAGGCGGCCAGCGTGCCGAGCGCGACGCCGAGGATCGAGGCGATGGCGAGCAGCAGCAGCGGGCCGACGAGCGAGGTGCGGGCGCCGTACAGGACTCTGGTGAGCAGGTCGCGGCCGGACTGGTCGGCGCCGAGCGGATGCCCCGGCGACATGGGGGCGAGCGTGGCGGAGAAGTCGACCGCGTCCGGTTCGTACGGCGCCACGACCGGTGCGAGCAGGGCCGCCGCGACGACCAGCCCGAGGAAACCGGAGGCCAGCCAGTAGCCGAGGGGCCGCGCCGGCCTGGGCGAGAGGGTGGAGACGACGGCCGTCATGCCCGCCTCCTCACCCGGGGGTCGATGAGCGGCTGCAGCAGCTCGACGAGCGTGGTCACCACGATGTACGCGACCACCATGAACAACATCACCGCCTGGGTCACCGGGAAGTCGTGCGTGTTGATGGCCTTGACCAGCAGCGAGCCGATCCCGTTGAGGCTGAACGCGGTCTCGACGACCACGGTGCCCGCCAGCATGCCGGCGGTGACCAGCCCGCACATGGTGACGATCGGGCCGAGCGCGCCGCGGAGGACGTGCCTGGTGACGATCAGCCGCTCGGACAGGCCGGAGGCGCGGGCCACGGTCACGTGGTCGAGCTCGCGCTGTTCGACCATGGCCTGCCTGGTCACCCGGCTGATGATGGCGAGGGCGCCGAGCGCGAGCGTCACGGCGGGCAGGGTGAGGTGCCACAACGACCCGCCGCCCATGACGGGGAACCAGCCGAGCTGCACGCCGAACAGCGAGATCAGCACGGCGGCGGTGACGAACGACGGCACCGAGGTGGCCAGCGTGGTGCCGGCGACGACGGCGGAGTCGGTGCGGCCGCCGCGGACCGCCGCCAGCACCCCGAGGGCCACGCCGAACACCACGAACAGCACCGCCGCGTACGCCACCAGCCCGAGCGTGCTCGGCAGCCGCGCCATCATCAGGTCGAAGACCTGGTCGTTGTACTGCATCGAGCGCCCGAGGTCGCCGGTCACGGCGTCGCCGAGCCAGCGCGCGTACTGCACGAGGAAGGGGTCGTCCAGGTGGTACTGGGCACGGATGGCGGCCAGGTATTCGGGGGTCAGGTTCTCCTTGCCGCCCGCCAGGAACGTGACCGGGTCGCCGGGCGCCGCGTACGACGCCCCGAAGATCACGAACGAGGTGGCGAGCAGCGTGGCGACCAGCCCGGCCAGCTTGCGGACCGCCACGGCGTCAGCCCTTGGCCCCGAGGTCGGCCGCCCACGGGTAGCTCATGTGGACCTGCGAGGCGGGCGGGCCGGTGACCTTGCCGCCGAGCACGACCGCGTTGGGCACCTCGACGAGCGAGATCCACACCATGTCGGCGGTGAAGCGGCGCTGCAGCTCGATGACGTCCTTGGCGCGGGCCGCGTCGTCCGTGGTCTCCAGAGCCCTGGCCACGAGCTCGTCGTACTCGGGCGAGCTGAACTTGACCCAGTTGTTCGCCGAGCCGGTCAGCCCGTTGTCGTAGAAGCCGATCGGGTCGGACTTGGTGATGTACCAGTCGTCGGGCACGAGGTCGACCTGGGCGCGCAGCGACTTGTCGGTGTAGAAGCTGCCGAACTCGGACGCGGGCACGGTCTTGATCTGGGCGGTGAGCCCGATCTTCTTGGCCGCGTCGACCACCGCGTTGGCGATGACCGTACGGGCCTGCTCGCCGTTGGTGGCCACGATGATGGGCTCCTTGGGCGAGCCCGCCTCCTGCACGAGCTTCTTGGCCGCGTCGAGGTCGGGCGTCTCGGGGGCGCCCTGGAGCTGGTCGTAGGCCGTCTGGAACGCCTCCTTCTCGTACGACCAGGCGCCGGCCCCGACCGGCACCTTCCAGGGCCTGGCCAGCCCGGAGAAGCCAGACTTGGCGATGCCCGCGCGGTCGACGGCCAGCGACAGGGCCCGGCGGATCTTCGGGTCCTTCATCACGCCGCGGTCGGTGGGCAGCAGCACGTACACCCGGGTGGTGGCCCCGTAGGAGACGCTGACCGCCTGGTTGTCCTGCAGCGCGACCGCGGGCCCGGTGTCGGACAGGTAGGCGCCCTGCGCCTCACCGGTGACGAGGCTGTTGACCAGCGCCGTGTCCTCGGCCCACCGGAAGGTGATGCTCTTGGTGAGCGGCTTGACGTCCTTGTTCCAGTACGCGTCGTGGCGGGTGATCGTCAGGTGGCTGCCCGACTTCCACTCCTCCACCGTGTACGGCCCGCTGCAGGCGTCCTCGTGGCCCGGCGTGCCGAACTCCTTGCCCTGCTTCTCGACGACCTCCTTGTTCAGCACGATGCCCGCGCCGCCCGCGATGGCCTGCGCGAACAGCGAGTTGGGCTTCTTGAACGCGATCGTGACCTCGTGGTCGCCGGTCTTGGTGATCGAATCGACGTCCTCGAACTCGTCGGACTCGTCCATGCCGTCGCCGGCGTGCCGCTTGAGGCTCCACACGACGTCGTCGGCGGTGACGGGCGAGCCGTCGTGGAACGTGGCGTCCCGGCGCAGGGTGAGCACCATGGTCTTGGGGTCGGGCAGGTCGGCCTTCTCGGCCAGCCAGGGCTTGACGGTCAGGTCGGGCTGGGTCTGCATGAGGCGTTCGCAGACGTTCGCCATGATCGTACGGTTGTTGGTGCCGCCGTCGGTGTCGAGGTCGAGGGTGCCCGGTTCCTCGTCGACCAGCCAGACGGCGGAGTCGAGCGGGCCTGCCGCCTTCTCCGTGCGGTCGACCAGGGTGAGCTTGGCGGGGTCCGGCGCCTTGGTGGTCGCGGCGGGGCCGCCGCAGGCCGCGGTGAGACCGATGAGCCCAAGCAGGGCGAGCGTCTTCTTCACGGGGTCACTTCTCCATGCGGTCCGTCGTAGAGGTTCCAGGGCACGCGCTCGTACTCGTGGTCGCAGGGCGTGCCTGCCGCGATCAGGTAGTCGCCCGTGGTGAGGTCGACACAGCTCGACAGCAGCGTCGCCCACCGCTTGACGGCGGGCTGGGCGGGGTCGGGGTGGGTGCAGAGGGACTCGGGGTAGCCGAGGTGGTCGGACATGGCGAGCCGGATGCGCTTGCGGGCCTCGTCGGTGCCCGACGCCTCGGCCACGGCCCGCAGCCCGCCCTCGGCTCTCGGCACCCGGAACAGCGAGTCGGCCGAGCCCGGCCGGTAGGAGCCGGCCAGCTGGGGCGGCACGAACGCCTGGTAGTGGTTGCCGTGGACGAGCAGGCCGTCGGTCGGGTACATCCAGCCGACCGCTCCCGGCGTGGTCTCGAGGTCGATCGCGAAGCCCTCGCGGTGGGTGACGAGCGCGTTGCTGGCGATGTGGGCCCGCGACTTGGTCAGCGCCTCCAGCGCGGTGTTGAGGTTGTCGCTGTCGAGCACCCTGCGCCTGATCAGCGTCTGCGGCACGCCCACCGAGTCGTCGAAGCGCCCGCCCAGCCCGTTGGCGTTGAGTGCGATGCCCGCCGAGTTGGCCCCCTGCCGCCCGACCTGCCCCGCCTCCACGTGCATGATCACCGTGGGTTTGCCCGGCTGGACCACTCTGAGCACCATCAGCGTGCCGGACACCCCGTCGCGCCAGTCCCAGTTCTGGCCCGCGTAGACGTGGCCGTCGCCGGCGGCCTCCCCCATCAGCGCGAACGACGTGCACCCGTCGGGCTCCATGGAGCTGAACGTGGTGTCGTAGATGATCTCGCCGCGCGCGTTGAGCGCCAGCACGTCGAGGAAGTTCACCCCCGCGCCTTCGGCGATGCCCTCCATCTCCTCGATGAGGTCGGGCGCGAACGCCTTGCCGGGCTCCACCCACCGGGCCGCGCGCTGCACGACCTGCTCCCAGGTCAGGCCGCTGGAGTGCCCGAACGCCTCCGCGTAGTAGCTCAGCGCACGCTGGACGCGGTCACGGGCCTGCTCGCCGTACTGGCGTCCGCGCTCGCGCGGAGCGCCGGAGATCTCGACGAGAGGCAGGGAAGTGAGGCTCAATGGTGCTCCTTGGACCGACCGGCCTGTAACGTTCATTTCAGGAGGCGGCGATTCTGTAGCGGTCGTTTCCAAGAGAGAGTAATGAACGCTACAGGGGAGTCAATAGCCGTAATGGAAAATACACACGGTCCGGTCGAGCAGCTCAGGGCCACGGTCAGGCAGGTGTGGGACGAGCTGTCGCCGGCCGAGCGGGCGGTGTGCCAGTTCCTCGTCTCCGCCACACCCGAGCAGATCCTGTTCGCCAGCGCCCAGGAGCTCGGCGCCGCGACCGGCACCAGCAACGCCACCGTCGTGCGGACGATGCAGCGGCTCGGGTTCGGCGGGCTGCCGGGGCTGAAGCGTGCGCTGGCGGCCGAGTTCACCTCCGCGGTGGCTCCCGACGTACGCCTCAAGCAGCGCATCAGCCACGTCGGGCAGGACCTGTCGGGCATCTGGGAACGCGTCTTCGACGAGGCCCGCGAACGCATCGACCACTGCCGGCGGCTGTTCGACGAAGAACCGTTCAAGAAGGCGGTCGAGCTGCTGGTCAACGCGCCGGGCGTGCTCGTCTTCGGCACCGGCGCCTCCGACCCCGCCGCCCGCCACCTGGCGCTCAAGCTGGGCCGCCGCGGCCACCGCGCCCGCGCCACCTCGGCGACCGGCTTCGCGCTGGCCGACGACCTGCTCGCACTGAGCCACGGCGACGTGCTGGTCATCTTCCAGCCGGGCCGCCGCCTGAAGGAGATCACCGTGCTGATCGACCGGGCCCACGCGGTGGGCGCGGGCGTCGTCCTCATCTCCGACGAGCTCGGGGGCGAGTTCGCCGACCGGGTGGACGCCGTGCTCGCCGCTCCCCACACGCCCACGGGCATCACCGGCGAGCCTCTGACCGGCATCGTCCTCGGCGACGCGCTGCTGCTGGCGCTCGACTCCCTCGACCAGACCCGCTCGGTCGAGCACTCCCACCAACTGAGCGCATTACGCGAGCAACTGCTCGGCCCCCGTTTCCGCTAACCTCACCTCGTCACTCCCGCTGTCTCGGAAGGTTTCGTCGTGATCGGCTGGCTAGAAGCGGTGGTGCTGGGGCTGCTGCAGGGGCTCACGGAGTTCCTGCCGATCTCCTCCAGCGCCCACATCCGTGTGGTCTCCGCTTTCGTCGGCTGGCAGGACCCGGGAGCGGCGTTCACCGCGGTCATCCAGCTCGGCACCGAGACGGCCGTGCTGATCTATTTCCGCCAGGAGATCTGGGAGATCGTCTCCACCTGGACCCGCTCCCTGTTCATCAAGGAGCTGCGCGGCCACTGGGCGGCCCGCATGGGGTGGTACATCATCGCCGGCTCGCTGCCCATCGGCATCCTCGGCCTGCTGCTGAAAGACCAGATCGAGACCGTCTTCCGCGACCTGCGGCTGGTCGGCACCACGCTCATCGTCTTCGCCTGCATCCTGTGGCTGGCCGACCGCACGGCCCGCAACAAGCTCACGCTGGAGAAGCACCTGAGCCTGCCCCACGCCCTCGTCTACGGCTGCGCCCAGGCGCTCGCCCTGATCCCCGGCGTGTCCCGCTCCGGCGGCACCGTCACCGCCGGCCTGCTGCTCGACTACCGCCGCGAGGACGCCGCGAAATACTCGTTCCTGCTGGCGATCCCCGCCGTCCTGGCCTCCGGCCTGTACGAACTGCGCGAGATCGGCGAGGGCCCCGCGCCCGCGTGGGGCCCCACCATCCTGGCCACGGTCATCTCGTTCGTCGTGGGCTATCTGGCAGTGGCCTGGTTCCTCAGGTACATCAGCACCCACCGCTTCACCCCGTTCGTGATCTACCGGATCATCCTGGGGTTCTTCGTCATCCTGGCGGTCACGCTGGGCTGGATCCCGGCGAACGGCTGAAGGTGCGGGGAAAGCGGCTGCACAGGGCGAAGACGACGGCGAACAACGTCCAGGCGGCGACGTACGCGACCGGGTGGGCCCAGGCGTCGCCGACGAGGTCGGCCAGCGCGGCGCGGCCCTCGAAATAGCCGGCCAGGCCGGCGATCGCGCCCGGGATCGCGCCCCACCAGCGCGGCCACCACACCTCGTGGGAGACCACCCCGTAGATCACGGTGGCGATCGGGCCGCCGAGGACGAACTTCGCCCCCGGCGGGTCCGACATGAGGGCGGAGATCACCATGACCGCCACCGCCACCCCGGCCGTCAGCAGGACGACGGCGGCGAAAGGCGCGGGATTGTCCCGCGGATCGCCGTCACCGGGCTCGACGTCACTCAGCTCGCCGTCACCCGGCTCGACGCCCGGACCGCCGGGGGGCCGGTCGTCGTCGCGGTGCGCGGGGCCGTCGGCGGGGGCGGGCTCTTCGCGCGGGTCGTTTTTGTCAGGCATGGCGACCATTCTGACCCGGATCGGCCGTGAGCGGCGTCCCTGATTGAATGGCCTCATGGCCGGAGAACGGGGCAGGCGTCCGGGTAATCCGCAGACCAGGGAGCTGATCCTGTCGAAGGCGGTCGCGTCGTTCGTGTCCAGGGGCTATCCGGGCACGACGATCAGGGGCGTGGCCCGTGAGGCGGCCGTCGACCCCGCGCTGGTGATGCACTTCTTCGGCAGCAAGGACGGCCTGTTCGACGCGGCGATCAAGAAAAGCATGCCGGTGGCGCTGCTGGTCGAGGCCTTCGAGGGCGACGAGGAGCACCTCGCCGAGCGGCTCGTCACGCGCTACCTCCACCTGTGGGAGGACCCGTCGCACGGCCCCACCTTCGCGGCCGTGCTGCACGCGGCGGCGGCCTCTCCCGCGGCGGCCGACCTGCTGAAGGACCTGATGCGCAGGGAGCTGCTGACCCCGCTCGCCGGACGCCTGTCACGTGACCACCCCGAGATCCGCGGCCTGTTCGCGGCCTCGCAGATGATGGGCGTGGCGATGATGCGCTACGTCCTCAAGGTCGACCCGCTCGCCTCGATGCCCGTCCACCTGGTGGCGCGCACGGTGACGCCGGGCATCCAGCGTTACCTGACGGGCGCGCTCTCCCTGGAGGAGATCACGGGGACCGCCTCGGCCCGGTAGGTGACCAGCGTGAACAGCAGGGCCGCCAGCCCCAGCCCGGCGGACAACACGATCACACCTGGCCTGCCGAACGCGCCGAGCGCCGCGCCGCCCGCCAGCCCGGCCACGAACAACCCCAGATACTGCGCCGACGACAGCAGGCCCAGCCCGACGGGGACGTTGTCCGGCACCGCGGCCACGGTCCTGAACTGCTGGGCGGGTGCGAGCAGCCAGCCGAGCGCGCTCCACAGGAACGCCCACACCAGCGCGACGGGCAGCGCGAGGTTCGCGACGGGGATCAGGGCCAGGAAGATGGTGCCTGCGACCAGGGCGATCAGGATCATACGGCGCGGGCCGTACGCGTCGGTGAGCCGCCCGCCGAGCTGGTTGCCGACGACGGCGCCGAGCCCCCACGCCCACAACACGGCCGCCAGCGGCAGGTCGAACAGCGACCCGAGGTAGGTGTAGGCGGCGAAGCTCGCGGCGAACATCAGCACGTGCGTGCCCAGCACCGCCAGCACCCGCCGGTCGGCCAGCGGCACGAACCGGTCCTTCAGCCGCCCCGAGATCGGGATCGTGACGTCGGGCACCAGCACGGCCACTCCGGCGAACCCGGCGACCCCGAGCCCGGCGACCAGCCAGAGCGTGGCCCGCCAGCTCGCGGCGTCGCCCAGCCAGGTGCCGAGCGGCACGCCGATCGCGGACGCCAGGCTCAGCCCGCCGATCACCAGCGCCAGCGCACGGCCGCGACGCTCGGGAGCGCTCAGCGCGCTCGCCACGGCCGACGCGGTGGGCGTGAACATGGCGGCGCCGGCCGCGGCGAGCACCCGGGTGGCCAGAACCAGCGCGTACGTCGGCGCCAGCGCGGTCAGCGCGTTGCCCAGCACGAACACGCCCATCCCCGTGAGCAGCAGCGTCCTGCGCGGCATGCGCGCGGTCACGGCGGCGAGCGGGGGTGACAACACCGCGTACGTCAGCGCGAACACGGTCATGAGCTGACCGGCCGCCGCCGGGGAGACGTCGAGGTCCGCCGAGATGGGCGGCAACAGGCCGGCCGTGACGAACATGCCCGTGCCGATCGCGAAATTTCCGGCAGCCAGCGGGTAGAGCCGTGTGCTCACGATACCCTCCAGAGGAACAGTTGGACGGACATCAAACTGTCGCATTGTTTGATGGTTGTCAAACAATGCGACAGGGTACGATGCATCTATGCGTTCGCTCCCGCACCCGGCGACGGAGGACATCGAGCTCACCGAGGTCCTGCGGGCGCTCGCCGACCCGATCCGGCTGAAGATCGTCGCCCGGCTGGCCACGGTGGGCGAGCTGACCTGCGGAGAGGCCACCGACCACCTCGGCGTGCACAAGTCGACGGCCTCACACCACAACCGGGCGCTCAGGGAGGCAGGAGTCGTCCTCACCAAGCAGGAGGGGCGGCTGAAATACATCAGCCTGCGCCGCGACGACCTCGACGCCCGCTTCCCCGGCCTGCTCGACTCGATCCTCACCGCGTCCGGCGACCGCCCGGCCGAAACGACGCCCGGCGCCGCGCCCGGCGACCGCCCGCGCCTCACCGCATCCGGCGAGCGCGGCCGGGGTTGACCCGCTCGCCATGACCGGACCCGGACTGCCCATCCACCACGTCCTGCCCGAGCTGCTCGGCACGCTCGACCGGCACGGCACCGCCGTCCTCACCGCCCCGCCCGGCACCGGCAAGACGACGGTCGTGCCCCTGGCCCTGGCCGAGGCCGGGATGCGGGTGCTGGTGGCCGAACCGCGGCGCCTGGCCGTACGCGCGGCCGCCCGGCGCATGGGCGTGAACTACACGATCCGCGGCGAACGCCACACCGGAGCGAACCCCATGGTCGAGGTCGTCACCACCGGCGTGCTGCTCCAGCGCCTCCAGCGGGACCAGGAGCTGCCCGGCGTCGACGCGGTCATGCTCGACGAGTGCCACGAGCGCCACCTCGACGCCGACACCGCGCTCGCGTTCCTCCTCGACGTACGCGACACGCTCCGGCCCGACCTGCGGTTGCTGGCCACGTCCGCCACCGCCGACGCGCAGCCGTGGTCGCGGCTGCTGGGCGGGCCCGTCGTCGCGGCCACCGGCGCCACGCACCCGGTGGAGACGGTGTGGGCGCCCCCGCCGCGCCCGGCCACCCCGCCGCACGGCCTGCGCGTCGATCCCGCGCTGCTGTCCCACGTGGCCGCGACCGTACGGCGGGCGCTCGCGGAGCGGGACGGCGACGTCCTGTGCTTCCTGCCCGGCGTGGGCGAGATCGCGAAGGTCGCGGGGCTGCTGGCGGGAGCCGGCGTGGAGGTGCTGCAGGTCCACGGCCAGGCTCCGGCCCGGGTCCAGGACGCCGTGCTGTCGCCCGGCACGGCCCGCAGGGTGGTGCTGGCCACGTCGGTCGCCGAGTCGAGCCTGACCGTCCCCGGCGTCCGGGTGGTGGTCGACTCGGGGCTGGCCCGCGAACCGCGCACCGACCACGCCCGCGGCCTCGGCTCGCTCACCACGGTCAGGGTGTCGAAGGCGTCGGCGGACCAGCGGGCCGGACGGGCGGGCCGTGAGGCTCCCGGCGCGGTCTACCGCTGCTGGCCGGCCGCCGACCACGAACGCCTCGCCGACCACGCCAGGCCGGAGATCGTGCTGGCCGACCTGACGGGGTTCGCGCTGCAGGCGGCCTGCTGGGGCGCGCCGGACGCGTCCGGGCTGGCGCTCCTCGACCCGCCGCCGGCCGCCGCGATGTCCGCCGCCACCCGCGTGCTGGAGGCTCTCGGAGCTGTGGACGGGGGGCGGGTGACCGGCCGCGGGCAGCGGATGGCGCTCGCGGGCGTGCACCCGCGCCTGGCCCGCGCCCTGATCGACCTCGGGCCCCGCGCCGCCGAGGTGGTGGCCCTGCTGTCGGAGCAGCCGCCGCGCGAGGCGGGCGACGACCTGGTGGAGCTCTGGCGTACGGCCCGGCGCGGCGGCACCCCGTACACCGCCCGCTGGCGCCGCGAGACCGCCCGCCTGCGCCGCACCGCCACCGGACACCACGCGAGCGAGGCCGCGGGGGTGGACGAAGAGACGGCCGGGGCGGCCGTGGCGCTGGCGTTCCCCGAGCGGGTGGCGCGCAGGAGGGGCGGCGGCTATCTCATGGCGTCCGGCACCCAGGCCCAGCTGGCGGAGAGCTCGAAGCTGGCCACCGCGACCTGGCTGGCCATCGCCGTGGCCGACCGCCCGGCCGGTTCGGCGTCGGCCCGCGTACGCCAGGCGGTCGTCATCGACGAGGAGACCGCCAGGCTGGCCTGCCCCGTCACCACGGAGGACGAGGTGGCCTGGCGGGTGCCGCCGGGTGAGCGGCGCGGCGACGTCTCCGCCCGCCGGGTGGAGCGCCTGGGCGCGATCGAGCTGTCCGCGACACCGCTCAAGGACGCCGACGTCCGCGCGGCCATCCTGTACGGCCTGCGCACGGAAGACGTCCTGACCTGGACGAAGCAGGCCAGGGACCTCAGGGACCGCCTGGCCTTCTGCCACCGCGCGATCGGCCCGCCGTGGCCCCCGGTGGACGCGCTCGCCGACCTGGCCGACCAGTGGCTCGAACCCGAGTTGTCGAGGGCCCGCCGCCGCGCCGACCTCGAACGCATCGACGTGGCGTCCGCGCTGCGGCGCCTGATCCCGTGGAGCGAGCGGCTGGAGGTGGCCGCTCCCGAACGGATCGAGGTCCCGAGCGGTTCCCGCGTCCGGGTGGACTACTCGGGTGAGCAGCCGGTGCTGGCGGTGAAGCTGCAGGAGTTGTTCGGCCGGCAGGAGACACCGGAGATCTCCGGCGTGCCGGTGCTGGTGCACCTGCTCTCCCCTGCGGGCCGGCCGGTGGCGGTCACCGCGGACCTGGCCTCGTTCTGGCGTGACGGCTACCGGTCCGTACGCGCCGAACTCCGCGGCCGCTACCCCAGGCACCCGTGGCCGGAGGACCCCCTGACAGCCACGCCGACCAGGCGAGCGAAACGGAGCGCACCATGACCGACCTGCGAGTGGCGGCCGTGCACGACAACGCCGGGTGGTGCGACACGATGTGCCGCGCCCACGGCGTGCCCGGCACGTACCACGGCGGCAGGGTCTGGGCCAGCTCCGTCAGGACGCCGATGTTCTACCCCGACGCCGTCACGCTCTCTCCCGACACGACGGCGGCCGACGTGCTGAGCGGCATCGACGCGGGGCCGGGAGCGTCGGTCAAGGACAGTTACGCGGCACTCGACCTTCCGGGCTTCGACGTGCTGTTCGAGGCCCAGTGGATCCACCGGCCCGCGCCCGGGCGGGCGGACACCGCGATCGCGTGGGAGGTCGTCGGCGACGCGGCCACGCTGGGCGAGTGGGAGCGGGCGGCCTTCGGCGGCGAGGTGACGGGCCTGTTCCCGCCCGCGCTGCTGAAGGAGGAGGTGCGCATCCTCGGCGCCAGGGCCGGCGGCGAGATCGTCTGCGGCTCGGTGCTCACCCCGGGCGACGGGGTGGCGGGCGTCTCCAACGTCTTCGCCTCCGGCTGCGACTCCGGCACCGCGTGGGCCGGCACGCTGGCCATGGCCGCCGAACTCCTGCCGGGCCGCCCGCTGGTCGGCTACGAGAGCGACCTGGAGGTCCCCCTCGGCCACGGCTTCACCTCGATCGGTCCGCTCCGCGTCTGGCTCAGGTCCTGACCACCCCTCGCGCGCTCAGGGCAGGAGGTCGTCGAGGGTAGGGGCCGGCGGGGCGGGGAAGCTCTCGGACCCCACGCCCACGTCCTTGAAGCCGCTGGACGTGGCGATGCACACCACGGGCCCGTCGAAGTCGCGTCCGAGCCGGCGATGACCGGCCACGCCCGCCGCCCCCGACAGCTCCTGCCACATGCCCTGCCCGGCCAGGTCGCGCTGCGCCGCGCGCAGTTCCTCGTCGGTCACCAGCACCGCCTCGCCGCCGCTGTCCCGCACGGCCAGCACCCCGCGGTGGCCGCCGACCGGCCCGGCGATGCCGTACGCGTCGCTGCGTCCGAGCTCGACGATCGCGGCGGGCGCGCCGGTGGACAGGGCCCTGGCGTGGGGGCCGCCCGCCGCGGTCTCGCAGGAGTACATCCGGGGCACGGTGCCGGCGACCCCCAGCCGCCGCAGCTCGGTGAATCCCTTCCACACCCCGTAGAGCAGTTCGGCGTAGCCGGTGGGCGCGAAGACGGCCGCGGGTGCCCGTCCGAGCTGCCGGAACAGCTCGTACGCGATCGTCTTGTAGCCCTCCGGCCCGAACGGGTGCCCGGTGTGGGTCACGGTCTGGTTGCTGACGGGGTGGTAGCCGAGCCGGTCGACGACCTCGCGCAGCAGCGGCCAGCGCGCCTCGATGGGCACGGACACGACCTTGGCGCCGTACGAGCGCGCGAAGGACTGGACGGCGGGCGGCGAGGTGGCGGAGCTCAGCACGATCGCGGGCAGCCCGGCCCTGGCCGCGTAGGCGGCGGCCGAGGCGCCGTGGTTGCCGGAGGAGGCCACGACGATGCCGGGCGCGCCCGCGGCGAGGGCGGCGCTGACGGTCACCCGGTTCAGGCGGTCCTTGTGGGACCAGGTGGGGTTGCGCGACTCGTCCTTGACGTGGACGCCGTCGAACTCCACCAGCGGTGTCCCGCCCTCCCCCAGCGTGGGGGCCTCCAGGGGCGGCAGCAGCGGCGACCAGCGCGCGATGTCGGGGCCGGGCTCCTGCGCGAACAGCGCCGGGTCGACCTGGTCGTAGTCGTAGTCGACGTCGAGCGGGTAGGCGATCTCGTCGGTGCTGGTGCGGGGGCAGCCCCGGGTCAGTGGCGGGAACAGCGGGAATTCGGCCGAGCGGTCACCGAGGGAGCGCTGACGGCGGGCGAGGGACGATCCGTTCACGCGTACCGACCTTATACAGGCTCGCGTCCCCATGGGAAAAGCTGCACACTCTAGTCATGTTGTGGGCAGGCAGGTCCGCTGTCGAGATCGCGACGGCCGTCAGGAACGGGGACGTCACTGCCGTGGCCGTCGTCGAGGAGCATCTCCATGCCATCTCGGAGCGCGACCCGAGATTACGGGCCTTCCGGCTGGTCAGAGAGCAGGCGGTGGACGAGGCGCGCGCGTTGCAGAAGCGGCGCGACCTCGCGGAGCTGCCGCTGGCGGGCGTGCCGGTGGCGGTGAAGGACAACGTGGAGGTGGCCGGCGAGACCATGCGCGCCGGTTCGGTGGCGACGCCCGACGTGCCCGCGCGGCAGGACCACGAGACGGTGGCCCGCCTGCGCGCGGCGGGCGCGGTCGTCGTCGGCCTGACGAACCTGCCGGAGCTGGGGCTGGTCGCGTTCGGCGACAGCGCCTACGGCATCGCGCGCAACCCGTGGGAGCTGGCGCGCACGCCCGGCGGCTCGTCGGCGGGCAGCGCCGCGGCGGTGGCCGCGGGCATGGTGCCGCTGGCGCTCGGCAACGACGGCATGGGTTCGGTACGCATCCCGGCGGCGTGCTGCGGGGTGCTCGGCATCAAGCCGGGCACCGGGCTGGTGCCGCCGCCCTCCGACGACTGGGACCGGTTGTGCGAGAACGGCCCGCTGGCCCGGACGGCCCCGGACCTGGCGCTGGCGCTGTCGGTGCTGGCGGCTGACCCCACGCTGGCCCGTGCGTGGCGGTCGGGGCGGCGGGAGGAGCCGAGCCCGCCCATGTTGCGTTCGGTCTGGGCCGACGACGACAAGGTGTGGGAGCCGCAACCGCCGCCCGAGGGGCCTGAGCCGTTCGACCTGCGGGTGGCGTACGCCCCGCAGCCGCTGCCCGCGGGCCTGCCCGTGGACAAGGAGTTCCAGGCCGCCGTACGCGCGGCGGGCGAGACGTTGCGCGTGGCCGGGCACACGGTGGTCGAGCACACCCGCAGGCTGCCCGCCTGGCTGGGGCCGGCGTCGGTGGCGGCGTGGCTGGTCAGGTCCGCGGCGGCGGCGGACGGCCTGGACCGGGGGCGGTTGGAGCGGCGTACGCGGGCGCTGAGCCGCGCGGGCCGGGCCCTCGGCGCGCTCAAGCTGGACGGCGCGCGCGGCCGGGAGCGCTGGAGCGGCTACGGCGCCGACCAGTGGTTCGGCAACGCCGACGCCATGATCATGCCCGCGCTGGCCGCGCTCCCGCCGCTGGCCGACCGCTGGGGGTCGCGCGGTTTCGTCCGCAACACGGTGACGAACGTCAGGTACGCCCCCGCCACCGGCGCGTGGAACATGTGCGGCTGGCCCGCGATCACCGTGCCCATCGCCACGCATTCGAGCGCGCTGCCCATCGCGGTGCAGATCGTGGCCCCGCCCGGCGGCGAGCCGCACCTGCTCGGCCTGGCGGCGCAGTTGCAGACCGCGCATCCGCCGCTCAGGCCGCCGGGCCTCGGCTTCTGAATCTCTCGCGTGCGTACGGGCCGGCTTCGGCGGAGCGGACCTCGCCTCCGTCCCCCCGGCCTGGACCGAGGGGACGGCGTGGTCAGATGCCGATCGGGTGCCAGACGGTCTTGGTCTCGAGGAACCGGGTCATCCGCCCGGTCCCGGGGTCGGCCGTCCAGTCCTGCGGGGCGGGCCGCAGCACCCGCTTGAGGTTCTCCGCCGCCGCCTGCTCGCACCGCAGCGCGAGATCGGCGTCGTCGACCCCGGTCAGGTCGAGCCCGTTGACGTCCATGTGGCCGGCCAGCCAGGGAGCCAGCTCGGCCTGCGACCCGGTGAGGATGTTGACGACCCCGCCCGGCAGGTCGGACGTGGCCAGCACCTCGGCCAGGGTGATCGCCGCGAGCGGGGACGGCTCGGAGGCCACCACCACGCAGGTGTTTCCGGTGACGATCACCGGGGCGACCACCGACACCAGCCCGAGCAGCGGATCGTCGGGCGCCACGACGGCCACCACGCCGGTCGGCTCGGGCGACGACAGGTTGAAGTAAGGACCCGCCACCGGGTTGGCCGCACCGTGCACCGCGGCGATCTTGTCGGACCATCCCGCGTACCAGACGAGCCGGTCGACCGTCGCGTCGACCCGCTCGGCCGCCGCCCGCTTGCCGCCGCCGAGTTCCTCGACGAACTGGCCGCGCCGGCCCTCCAGCATCTCGGCCACGCGGTAGAGGATCTGCCCCCGGTTGTAGGGGGTCGCGCCCGACCAGCCGGGGAACGCCCTGCGGGCGGCCACCACGGCGTCGCGGGCGTCCTTGCGCGAGGCGCGCGATGCGTTGGCGAGGAAGTCGCCCTTGGCCGAGGTCACAGGGTAGGACCTCCCACTCTCCGAGCGCGGGAACGCCCCTCCGATGTACAGCTTGTAGGTCTTTCTGACGGACAACCTACTCATCGCCGCGCCCCCTCCACGTGGACTCCTGCGACATCTCGACCAGCACGAACACCTGGCCGCACCGGCTCACGCCGCAGCGGTGCGCGAACAGGCCGGTGCGCACGGGACGCCCGGCCCTGGCGAAGGCATGCCCGCTCGCGGCGCGCCCGCGGCGCAGCCCGCACCGGGAGCCGGGCGTGCGGCCCGGTTGGTGACGCTCACACATCGAGGTACGCCTCCAGCCCGTGCAGCCCGCCTTCCCTGCCGTATCCCGACTCCTTGTAGCCGCCGAACGGGGAGGCCGGGTCGAACTTGTTGAACGTGTTGGCCCAGACGACCCCCGCCCTCAGCCGGTCGGCCATCCACAGGATGCGCGAGCCCTTCTCCGTCCAGACGCCGGCGGACAGCCCGTACGGCGTGTTGTTGGCCTTCTCGACGGCCTCGGCCGGCGTGCGGAAGGTCAGCACCGACAGCACGGGGCCGAAGATCTCCTGCCTGGCGATGCTGTGCGACTGCGCGACCCCGGTGAAGACGGTCGGCGGGAACCAGAACCCCTTGTCCGGCAGCTCGCAGGCGGGCGACCAGCGCTGCGCGCCCTCGCTCTCGCCGAGGTCGCTCAGCGAACGGATCTTCGCCAGCTGCTCGGCGGAGTTGATCGCGCCGATGTCGGTGTTCTTGTCGAGCGGGTCGCCCAGTCTCAGCGTGCTCAGCCGCCTGCGCAGCGACTCCAGCACCTCCTCCTGCACGGACTCCTGCACCAGCAGCCGCGACCCGGCGCAGCACACGTGGCCCTGGTTGAAGAAGATGCCGTTGACGATGCCCTCGACGGCCTGGTCGACGGCGGCGTCCTCGAACACGATGTTGGCCGCCTTGCCGCCCAGTTCCAGGGTCAGCTTCTTGCCGGTGCCCGCCACCGCGCGCGCGATGATCCGGCCCACCTCGGTGGAGCCGGTGAAGGCCACCTTGTCGACGTCGGGGTGGCCGACCACGGCGGCGCCGGTCTCGCCCGCGCCGGTCACGATGTTGACCACGCCCGGCGGTAGCTCGGCCTGGCGGCAGATGTCGGCGAAGGCCAGCGCGGTCAGCGGCGTCGTCTCGGCCGGCTTGAGCACCACCGTGTTGCCGCAGGCCAGCGCGGGAGCGATCTTCCAGGCCAGCATGAGCAGCGGGAAGTTCCACGGGATGACCTGCCCGGCCACGCCGAGCGGCCTGGGCTCGCCGAACCCGGCGTAGGCCAGCTTGTCGGCCCACCCCGCGTAGTAGAAGAAGTGGGCCGCCACCAGCGGCACGTCCACGTCGCGCGACTCGCGGATGGGCTTGCCGTTGTCGAGCGACTCCAGCACGGCCAGCTCGCGGGCGCGTTCCTGGATGATCCGCGCGATCCTGAACAGGTATTTCGCCCGCTCGGCGCCGGGCAGGGCGCTCCAGACGCCGAACGCCTTGCGCGCGGCCTGCACGGCCCTGTCGACGTCGTCGGAGGAGGCCGTGGCCACCTCGGCCAGCGTCTCCTCGGTGGCGGGGTTGACCGTCTTGAACGGGGTGCCGGAGCCGTCGACGAACTCACCGTTAACGAACAGCCCATATGAGGGCCTGATGTCGACGACGTCGCGCGACTCGGGCGCGGGTGCGTACTCGAAGATCGCCATCATCAGTCCAGGGTGAAGTAGTCGGGGCCCGCGTAGCGGCCGGTGGACAGCTTCTGGCGCTGCATGAGCAGGTCGTTGAGGAGCGACGACGCGCCCAGCCTGAACCAGTCGGGCGAGAGCCAGTCGTCGCCGGCCGTCTCGTTGACCAGCACCAGGTTCTTGATGGCGTCTTTGGCGGTGCGGATGCCGCCGGCCGGCTTGACCCCCACCTGGCGGCCGGTCGCGTCGCGGAAGTCGCGCACCGCCTCCAGCATGATCAGCGTCACCGGCGGTGTCGCCGCCGGCGACACCTTGCCCGTCGAGGTCTTGATGAAGTCGGCGCCGGCCAGCATCGCCAGCCAGGACGCCCGCCGGACGTTGTCGTAGGTGGCCAGTTCGCCGGTCTCGAGGATCACCTTCAGGTGGGCCGCCCCGCAGGCCGCCTTCACCGCGACGATCTCGTCGTAGACCTTCATGTAGCGGCCGGACAGGAACGCGCCCCGGTCGATCACCATGTCGATCTCGTCTGCGCCGGCCGCCACCGCCGCCGCGGTCTCACCGACCTTGACGTCGAGGGAGGAGCGGCCGCTCGGGAACGCGGTCGCCACGGAGGCCACCTTGACCCCGGTGCCGCCGAGCGCCCCGACCGCCACGGGGACGAGGTCGGGATAGACGCAGACGGCCGCCACCTTGGGCGCGTCACCGCCGGGCCGCACGGCCTTGGCGCACATCGCGCGCACCTTGCCGGCCGTGTCGGCCCCTTCCAGCGTGGTCAGGTCGACCATCGAGATGGCGAGGTCGATGGCCTGCGCCTTGGCCGTGGTCTTGATCGAACGGGTGCCCAGCATCGCCGCCCGCTGGTCCGCGCCGACCCGGTCGACACCGGGCAGGCCGTGCAGGAATGCTCGCAACGCGGTGTCGGACGAAGCGACGTCCGTGAGCGAGGTAGTCACAGTTGACACCATCACAGCATCGCCGACCAGGGCCTCCACCTCCAAACCAGACCACCTTAGAGGTTGTTGCTGAACTCTCCGATGCTGGGTGGATGATCTAGCTTCGCCGAAGCACGGCCGCAGTCTGTAACCGCTGCAGGGGTAGGTGTAAAGCTCTTTGAGGTGCCGAGGCTTTCTGCGGACCTTCGGTAAACCGTTCGCCGCTCCCAGGTTGTAGTCATCGTCAGAGACGATCGAGACGGAGATGGTGGATGGACGACGGGTTCGCCGAATATGTGGCGCAACGCCACTTGCGGCTGTGCCGGATGGCGTATCTTCTCGCCCGGGACTGGGGCACGGCCGAGGATCTCGTGCAGTCCGCGCTGGCCAAGGCATGGGTTGCCTGGCGGCGGATCGAGGGCAACCCCGATCCGTACGTCTATCGGATCATCGTGAACACCCACGCGTCCTGGTGGCGCCGGCGCTGGCGTGGGGAGGTCCCGGCGGAGAGCCTGCCCGAGAGGGCCGATCCGCGCGACCGGGCCGGTGAGGTGGACGAGCGGGACGCTCTGTGGAGCGCGATCGGCACGCTGTCTTCACGCCAGCGCGCGGTGATCGTTCTGCACTACTTCGAGGGGCGGACGCTCACCCAGGTCGCCGACATTGTCGGCTGCTCGTTGGGCGCGGTGAAGAGCCAGCTCAGCCGGGCTCTCACCCGCCTTCGGGTCGATCCGGACATTCAGACGATGCAGGTGGAGAGGGCCCAGCGATGACGCACAGCACGAGCGACTTGGAACGGCTGCTGAACGAACGTGGCCAAGAACGGGCGGGCGGCGGACCCACCGCTCATCTCGACACGATCATCCGGCGGGGACGCCGCATCCGCCGTGCGCGGCGGGCGGTGGCAGCTGGGGGTGCGCTGGCCATCGCCGTCGTCGCCGCGGGACTGGTGAACGGCCTGCTGGCCGGAGCGTCCCGGCTGGACAGGTCGACGGTGGCCCAGTCTCCCGCAGACTCGGCCCAGGTCAAGCCCGCTGTGAAGCTTCCCGAAAGCCTCCACGTGGTGTTGGGGGGTAAGAACTTCTACCTGCCCCTCCTGCGCTCCGAGCGCTTCACGACCACGGGCGCCGCCAAGACGGTGACGTTCACCCCGGCCAGCTACTACACCGGATACAAGGTGGTCTGTGATGATGCCCGAGCGTGGGTAGTCATACAGACCAAGCTCAAGGGCGGCGAAATAGGTGGAACCGCCGGGCGGTGCGACCCCCCGGGGGGCGGACATCACGACAAGTTGTCCGCACCCGCCGACTGGCTGAAGCGCCCGCAGTCGCTGAAGGTCTGGGTCTTCCCTGCCGACGCCCCCGTCCGGGAGGTGGCGCAAGCCGTCGCCGGCTGCCCCCTCGCCCCGAAGTCCAAGGAGTGTGACGACGAAGCCGCCGCCCACGCTCTTATGCGCCCCGAAGTTCTCGAACGCCTGTCCTCCAAGGTCGGTGAACGGCCAGGCAGCTGGGCCGTCGGCGTCTACGACCGCCCGTCCCCAACCCCCTCGGCGGGTTCATGAGGGTTCTGGCCGCGAGCACGCCTCGGCCATGGCCTCCGACAGGGCGTCCAATGCGGCCGGATAGGCGCGCTCCGACAGGGCGGCGAAGCCGATCAGCACGCCCTGCGACCAGCCGGGGGGGTCTTGGTGCAGCTTGGTCAGGCCGGGCACCGCCACACCCCGGCCGCTGGCAGGCCGAAGCACAGACAGTTACCTTGGGGCTCATCGCACGAACCCGAGTGGGAGGGTCGAAGACTGAGCCGCGAGACCAGCTCGCCGTCAGGTGCGGTAGCGGCGGGCGGCGGTGTTCGAACTGACATCCAGAACTGCGGTGATCTCGTCCCAGGTGGCACCGGCCGCTCGGTCGGCGGTGACGGCCGCGGCCAGGACGGCGCGGGCCTGGGCGAGCAGGGACAGCGCGGCGTTGGTATAGCCGGCGGTGCCGGGTGGTGAGCCCGGCCGGACGCGCTTCCATCAACGCCATCCGGACTCGTTCACCACACACGTTCGTCGGCAGCCTGGCCTGCTGCCTGCTCGCTGCCCCCGTCCTGGCGTGGAGGAGGCCATGGCAGGCTCACTCGCCCCGCAGTAACGCGGCCAGGCCCTCATCCAAAGACAGGTCACCGGTGTCGATCGCCTGGCCGATCCATTCGGTCGCGCCCCGCACGCGCGCCAGGTTGGCGTGCACCCGCTCGCGCTCCTCCTCGGTGAAGGCGTGCCCGCGCAAGGTCGGCACGATCCGGCCAGCCGTGGCCACGAACGTGGCGCAGGCCCCGACCAGGTCGACGTACTCCCGGCTGTGGCGCACCTGTTCCCGCGCCCGCTCGATGGCCTGCTTGGCCGGCTGGGGCACGACCTCCAGCCGCTGCTGGGCGATGCGGTGAGACCGGTCGACCTGCGCCCGGTTGACCAGGTGCATGGCGGTCTGGTCCTCGACAACCTCTAATACGACCTGCGGCTGGCGCAACAGATCGGTCGCTACCTGGGCCCTTCTCGTCCTCCAGCAGGTCGTGGACCTTGTTGACCTTCTCCTGCACCGTGGTGGGGCGGTTGACCCGCTGGCCGGCCTCCCGCTTGGCGGCGTCCTGCGTCCACCGGCGGGTCTGCGACTTCTCGTGCCAGGGCGGGTCGAGGATCTTGGCGAAGCGCACGCCCTCGTCCGCGATGCCGGCCAGGGCCTTGTGCACGACGTACGATACGCCGTGCTGGCGACGCTCCTTGGGCCAGCGGGAGGCCACCCACCGGTTATCGAGCAGGGTGGTCAGCGGCATGTCCAGGTCCTCGGCGTACTGGGCCAGCGGCTGCCGGACGCCGAACGGCTCCTCCCCGGGGCCGGCATGCGACCCGCCCCGCGGGTTCATCGGCTCGATCTCCAGCGCATGATCGCCGAGCATCAGTTGCGTGCGTCCTTGGACGGCGAGCTGTTCCAGCCCGTCGGCGACCAACTGCTTGTAGCGCTCCTGCGTCACCCTCCCGATCATGGTGGTCATCGCGCCCCTCCTCGCGTCTGAGCACCCCTACGAGTGCTAGCGCGAAGTCTCCACCCACGCACAATCGGTGACAATGCCCTGGTTACAGACTTCTCCCCGCCCCGCCATATGAGGACAATTAGTGATCAACGATCCGAAAGAAACGGCGTCACCGTGACGCCGTTCTCACCGGCTCTGCGACGCCGCCAACCCGCAGTCCGGCAGCGCGGCGAGCAATAGATCATCCTTACGGGATGATCCACACCCTCCAGCCACGACCGCGAGCACTCCGGACAACTGATGCTCCGGCGAGGGGTTCTGGATCACCTCAACCTTGACCCGGATCCGCAACAACAACCACCGGTGCCTGGCCCGGCACACATCCGAACAGAAACGAGCGTCCCGCCGCATCGACCCAGGCAGGCGAGTCCCACAGGCCGGGCAGCACCGCCCGTCCGTCACCAGCACCCCACCACACTGAGCCGGCGCACCGCATGACCACCAGCACCCAAAAAGCCACGACCACCACACCCGTCCCCATCAGGAAGACGCTGCCGCGGGCCTCCTCTCGGCCCTCTATGACGGCGATTTCCAAGATCGAAAGTTCAGCGACAACCCCTTAGGGCGGTCGTGCCGCAGGTCCTAGGTAGGGCCGGCGTGCCCGCGTACCGGAGATAGGGCATCCACCCGATGTGGGGGCCGGGGCCTTAGCACGAGTCTTGAGGGTGTCAGGAAAAAGCACGAAAACGCAGGAGACACCGTGAATCCCGAGATCGAGTACGAGCTCATGAAGAACCACGCCAGCGAACTGCGCAGGACGGCCGCCGAGCACCGGCGGGTACGCGAGGCGCAGCAGGCGAACAAGGCCGGGCGCCGCTCGGTCTTCGGCAAGCGCCGCTCGTCATGACCGCCCCACGAGTGCCCGGCCACGTACTTCCTCGTGGCCGGGCCTACGTGCCTCCGTGACGTCCGCGACAACGGCCATAAAGGCGTCGAAAGTAACCGATAAGGCGTGACATGCTGGATGACATGCGGGGACGATCGGTCAGTCCCGTCTTCGTGGGGCGGCAAGAGGAGATCAAAGCGCTCTCAGAGTCGTTCGACGAGGCGCTCGAAGGCGCGGTGACCGCCGTCCTCATCGGCGGTGAGGCGGGGGTCGGCAAGACCAGGCTCGTCCACCGCTTCGCCGAGCACTGCGCCGCCGGGGGCGCGCACGTGCTGTACGGCGGCTGCGTCGAGCTGTCCACCGAGGGCCTGGCCTACGCGCCCTTCACCGCCGCGCTCCGGCAGCTCGTCAGGGAGCGGGGACCCGACACGGTGACCGGGCTGCTGCCCGACGGCGCCGCCCGCGACCTCGCCCGGCTGCTGCCCGAGTTCGGGGAGCCCAACGGCGACGGCGAGACCGACGCCGGCCGCGCCAGGCTCTTCGAGCAGTTCCTCACCCTGCTCGAACGCCTCGCGGCGAGCGCTCCCACCGTCCTCGTCATCGAGGACATCCACTGGGCCGACAGGTCCAGCCGCGACCTCATCGCCTTCCTCAGCCGCAACCTGCACACGCCGCAGGTCCTCATCGTCATGACCTACCGCTCCGACGACCTGCACCGCCAGCACCCGCTCAGGCCGGTGCTGGCGGAGCTGGGGCGGGTCAACGGCGTGCACCGGCTCGACCTGCCGCGCCTGTCGCGGGACGAGGTCGCCCAGCAGATGGCCGGGATCCTCGGCGAGGTTCCGCAGTACGCCAAGGTCCAGAAGGTCTACGAGAGCAGCGAGGGCATCCCGCTGTTCGTCGAGGCCCTGCTCGACAGCGGCGAGGACTGCACCGTCCCCGACTCCATGCAGGACCTCATCCTCAGCGCCGTCGAACGCCTCCCCGAGGAGACCCAGCGGGTGCTGCGCGTCGCCGCGGCCGGCGGCACCCGGGTCAGCCACGCGCTGCTGGCCGCCGTGAGCGGCCTGTCCGACATCGAGCTGGAGACCGCGCTGCGCCCCGCGATCGCGGGCAACGTGCTGCAGATCGCCGACAGCCGCGCCTACCTCTTCCGCCACTCCCTGATCCGCGAGGCCGTCCACGACGAGCTGCTGCCCGGCGAGCACCAGCGGCTGCACGCCAGGTACGCCGAGGAGATCTCCAAGGACCGCAGGCTGGTCCCGCCGGGGCGCGCCGCCGTCGAACTGGCCCACCACTGGTACGGCGCCCGCGACGACCACTGGGCGCTCATCTCCGCCTGGGAGGCCGCGCAGAAGTCGTTCAAGGCGTACGCCTACACCGAGGCCGTCCCGCTGCTCGAACGGGTCCTCATGTTGTGGGACCGCGTGCCCGACGCGGCCGAGCTGATCGGCGCCGACCACACCGCCGTCCTGGAACGGGCCTCCCAGGCGGCCAACGCCGGCGGCGACGTGGACGCCGGGCTCAAGTTCGTCAAAGGCGCGCTCTCCCAGCTGGACGAGGCCGCGGAGCCGGCGCGGGTGGCCCAGCTGATCGTGCGGCGGGCCGGCATCAAGACCTCCAAAGGACATCCGGGCGTCATCGACGACCTCAGGCACGCGCTGCGGCTCGTACCCGGGAACAGCCTCGACTGGGCCGAGGTCGTCACGCCGCTGAGCCGCAACCTCATGCTGAGAGGCGAGATCGCCGAGGCGAGCGAGCTGATCTCCGACGGCCTGCGGGTGGTCAGGGAGTACGGCGAACGCAGCCTCGAAGCCGACCTGTTGATGAACCTGGCGCTCGGCCACTCGCTCAACGGCGAGCTGGAAGCCACGATCACGGTCAACGAGCAGGCCCTGGAGCTCGGCAGGGCGGCGAACTCCGGACGCATCATCGCCAGGGCCATAGGCAACAACATCGACGCCCTGACCGACATGGGCCGCGACGACGAGGCCCTGCGCGTGGCGCTGGACGGCTGGCGGCTCGCCAAGCAGTACGGCAGGCTGCGCGGCAGCGGCCTGTTCATCCTGAA
Source organism: Nonomuraea mesophila (assembly GCF_004352805.1). Lineage (NCBI taxonomy): Bacteria > Bacillati > Actinomycetota > Actinomycetes > Streptosporangiales > Streptosporangiaceae > Nonomuraea > Nonomuraea mesophila. The sequence continues at coordinate 78,024 of NZ_SMLD01000001.1, read as the reverse complement.
CAACCGGGCCGAGGTGCTGGAGTCGCTCGGCCGCTGGGACGAGGCCATCGAGACCGTCGAGACCGCGCTCGGCCACGGGCCCGTCCTGCGCACCCGGTACGCCCTGCTGCGGGTGCGCGCCGACATCGCGATGGCCAGGGGTGAGCTGCGGCTGGCCGAGGGCATCCTGTCCGAGGTCGGCGTCCTGAAGGAGCGCCAGGAGGAGTTCGTCCAGGACATCACCCACAACGCCCGCCTGCTCATGCGCTGGCACCTCGCCAAGGGTGAGCCCGGCGCCGCCCTGGGCGCGGCCGAGCGGGTGTTGTCGCGTAACCGGCAGTCGAGCAAGGCCATGCTCGGCTGGCGGCTGCTCGCCCTGCTGCGCACGGTCTGCGACGCCGCCGGGAGCACCGAGCCCGAACGGGCCGCGGCCGTACGCCGGCACGCCTCGGAGGTGGCGGCCGAGCTGTCGACCACCGGGCCGGTCGTGGAGGCGTACCGGCTGTCGTTCGTGGGAGAGTACGACGCCGCCGCGGCGGCCTGGGAGCGGCTCCATCGCCCGCACAACCAGGCCAAGGCGCTGCTGCGGGCGGCGGGCGAGAGCGCGCGCGGCGGCGACCGCGAGGCGGCGGCGACGCGGCTGAAGGCGGCCCTGCCGCTGGCCGAGGCGCTGCGCGCGACGCCGCTCGTCGCGGAGATCGAGGCGCTGTCCCGCCGGGTGGGCGGGCTCACGCAGGGGCAGGAACAGTCGGAGTTGCTGACGCCGCGCGAGCTCGAGGTGCTGCGCCTGGTCACCGAGGGCCGGACCAACCGGGACATCGCCGCCGAGCTGTTCATCTCGGCGAAGACGGTGAGCGTGCACGTGTCGAACATCCTGGCCAAGCTGGGCGTGACCACCCGGGGTGAGGCGGCCGCGGCGGCCCACCGCCTGTCGCTGCTGTCGCCGTAGGCCTCCTCAGAGGAACGGCTCGACCAGGAGCACGATGCCGAACACCGCGAACGCGGCGGCGGCGCCGTACCTGATGATCTTCTCGGGGAGGTGCCGGCCCATCAGCCGCCCGACCACGATGGCCAGGGCGTCGGCCGCCACCATGCCGACCGTCGAGCCGATCCAGGTGCCGACCCAGCCGTGCTGCGTGGCGAGCGTGATCGTGGCCAGCATCGTCTTGTCGCCCAGCTCGGCGAGGAAGAACGCCACCGTCACCGCGACCAGGGCGTTCCTGGTGGTGTGCCGGGCCTTCTGCGCCTCGTCCTCGGTCAGTTCGTCACCGCGCAACGTCCACGCCGCGAACCCGAGGAAGGCGAGCCCGGCCACCACCGAGATGGCCGTCGTCGGCAGCGCGTCGCCGATCAGGCCGCCCACGGCGACGCTCAGCAGGTGGACGAAGGTCGTGGCGATCGTGATGCCCGCGAGCACGGGCCAGGTCTTGAAACGGGTCGCGAACGTCATCGCCATGAGCTGGCTCTTGTCGCCGAGCTCGGCCACGAAGATGACGCCGAGACTGATCCAGAACGCTTCCAACGGTCCTCTTCCGCGCGACCGGGCCGGAAGCGATGGCCCGGGGAGATGCGGGCACGACTTCGGCCCGGCAGCGACTTGTCGCATGGCTGCCAGGCCGAAGGTCTCGTCCGCCCGCGTGAGGCCCGTGCGACCGGGCGCGATGAAGCGCCAGTGTGTCGATCACACGATTGGGACTACTCCCCTTCGGTTCGAACCACCATAACAGGCCAGGTCCGCCCGTTATTCCCCCAGGGCGCAGCCGACCAGCACCGGCTCGTTGACCAGCATGACCCCGAACTTCTCCCGCACCCCGTCGCGCACCTGCCTGGCCAGCGCCAGCAGGTCGGCCGTCGTGGCGCGCGCCGCGGGGTTGGTGAGCGCCAGCGTGTGCTTGGTCGAGATGCGTACGGGCCCGAGCTCGTAGCCCTTCGGGAATCCTGCCTGTTCGATCAGCCAGGCGGCGGGCACCTTGACCGAGCCACCGGGCAGCTCCCACTGCGGATGGCCGGGAGCGCGCACCGCCAGCGCCTGCGCCTGCTCGGCCGTCAGGATCGGGTTGGTGAAGAACGAGCCGACGCTGCGCGTGTCGGGGTCGGCGGGGTCGAGCACCATGCCCTTGCCCCGCCGCAGCTCCAGAACCGCCTCACGGGCCTGGGCGAGCGGCACCCGGCTCCCCGTCACCGCCCCCAGCCGGCCTGCCAGCTCCGCGTACGCCAGCGGGCCCGACGACTCGGAGACGTCCAGCGCGTACGTCACCGCCAGCACCACGTGCCGCGACAGATCGCGTTTGAAGACACTGTCGCGGTAGGAGAAGCCGCACTGCCGCGCCTCCAGGTCGACCACCTGCCGGGTGAGCCGGTCGTAGGCGCGCACACACCTGATCGTCTGGGCGACCTCCTGGCCGTACGCGCCGACGTTCTGGATGGGGGTCGAGCCGACCAGCCCCGGGATGCCGGACATGCACTCGAGGCCCGACCAGCCCTCGGACACAGCTCGGGCGACCAGCGGGTCCCAGTCCTCGCCCGCCTCGACGGTGACCAGCACCTGCTCGCCGTCACGCGAGACGGTCACGCCCTGGGTGGCGACCTTGATCACCAGCCCGTCGAACCCCTCGTCGGCGACCACGATGTTGCTGCCTCCGCCGAGCACCAGGGTGGGCACGCCGTTCCTGTCGGCCTCGGCCACCAGGGAGACGAGTTGCTCCGCCGTGGACGCCTCGGCGAAATCGCGGGCGGGCCCACCCAGGCCCAACGTGGTGTACGGCGCGAGCATCTCCATGGGCCCACAGCTTACCGACGGGCCGTCCGCGCCACGGTGGGGGCGCATTCCGCCCGTCAGGCGGAGGCGCGCAGCAGGCGCAGCACCCCGTCGTAGTTGTGGCGCGACTCCCGCTCCAGGTAGTCGCCGGGCAGGTCGTCACGGTCGTGGCGCTCCACGGGCGGCCGGTCGCGGGGCACGACCAGGGTCCCGCGCAGGGCGAGGGAGAGCTCGAGGTCGGCGTTCGCGCCGTGGTGGGCGTGCTCGGGAAGCGCCCCGATCGCCGCCGACCTGCGTACCGCCATGAGGTCCCCTCTGAGCGCTCGCACCCGGCCCGGCCCCGCCTCGCGCCAGCTCCGACCGTCGTCGAGCGGTTCCGCCCCCCACCAGCCGGCCGCGACGGCGCCTTCGGCGACGGCCGCGATCAGCGGGGTCAGCGCGTCGCCGCGCAGCACGGTGGTCGTCTCCATCAGGACGTGGACCTCGGACTCGTCGAGCCGCAGCAGCTTGGCCCGGCTCTCGCCCCAGGTGGCGGTGCCGCCGCGCCAGTGCGGCCGCTCGGCGACGTGCCAGACGGCCATCCGCTCGGGCCGGCGGCGGGCCAGGTCGTCCAGCACGTTGCCGGCGCCGTCGACGTTGCCCAGGTCGAGGGCGAGCACGCGGGCGCGCGTGTGGTCCATCAGCGACTGCACACACCGCTGGACGTCCTCGGGCCGGCCGTCCACGAGCAGGCCCACGCTCGTGGTGATCTCGGCGGTCTCGACGCGCTGCCGCTCGGTGTTGACGCCGAGGTCGTCGAGGCGGCTGGTGGCCAGCGACGCGTCCCACGTGCGCTGGGCGTGCAGCATGCCGTCGCCGTCGTCTCCGTGCTGGCCGGGGTCCCCGGAGAAACCCAGCTCGGCGGCAGGGTTCTGGCGAGCGTGGGTGCCGCCCGGCTTGGCCCCGGCCGTACCGACCCCGGTCGATCGCCGCCCACCCGGCGAACCGCCTGCGGTGTCGCGGCCGGTGCCGCCGCTGCCCGCCACGGCCTCGACGCGGGCTGGTCCGAGGTGTCCCGGCGGGCTGGCGTCGGTGACGGCGGAGACGGGGATCGATCGGACCGTGGGCCAGACTTCTCGCGCGGCTTCAGACATACCGTCACGGAGTACCCGAAAGCAGGCCGACTTATCATCGCCGGCCCGCCGGCGTTCACGACAGCTGCACCACCGCACGCGCCTTGGACAACACCTGAGCGTCGCCCGCCCTGGCGACGAGCCCGACGACCACGCGCTTGTCCCCGAGCTTCTCCTCGATCACGCCGCTGACCGTGACCGTGGCCCCCTGGTCGTCGTCGGGCACGACCACCATCGACGAGAACCGCACGCCGAAGTCGACCACCGCCCCCGGATCTCCCGCCCAGTCCGTGACGAACCGCCCGGCCTGCGCCATCGTGTACATCCCGTGCGCGATCACGTCGGGCAGCCCCACCATCTTGGCGAACCGCTCGTTCCAGTGGATCTGGTTGAAGTCGCCGGAGGCGCCGGCGTACATGACGAGGTTGGAGCGGCGCACGCGGTAGTCGACGGGCGGGAGCTCCTGGCCGACCTCGACCTGGTCGTACTTCACCGTGGCGGTCATCAGGCGGCCCCTCCGCGCTCGACGATCGTGTTGTAGGTGACGCAGACGGGCTCGCCCTCGACGGTCGTCACGTCGCTGCGCACGGTCAGCAACTCGTTGCTGCCGGCGGTGCGGATGTCGGTGATCGTCGCGGTGGTGACCAACTCGTCGCCGGCGATGACGGGACGTACGTACTCGAAGCGCTGCTCGCCGTGGACGACCATGGCGAAGTTGAGCCCCAGACCGGGGTCGGCCAGGGCCTCGCTGCCGCTCTGCAGGCTGAAGGCGATGGGGAACGTGGGCGGCGCGATCACGTCGGGGTAGCCGGCGGCCCGCGCGGCCTCCTTGTCGCGGTAGAGAGGGTTGTTGTCGCCGATCGCGGTGGCGAACTCCCTGATCTTCACCCGGCTGACCTCGTATGGGGCGCTGGGCGGATAGCTCCGGCCCACGAAGTCACGGTTCAAGGCCATCAGTGGCTCCTCGCATCTCTCCGACCGAGCGCTGCTGAGGGCGACGGTAACAGAACAACGTTCGGCTGTCGCGGGAGATGGCCGTGATTTTGCCGAGGTGCGAACACGACGAACCGGCGCCCTGCGAACGGGACGCCGGTTGTGCGATGGAACGGATGAATAAGGGGGGCCGATGGCCCTGCCCGGTGCGAGCCTAGCGGGTCTCGCGGTGCGCGCGGTGGCAGCGGCAGTTAGGGCAGTATTTCTTCAGCTCAAGCCGATCCGGGTCGTTGCGCCGGTTCTTCCGCGTGATGTAGTTGCGGTGCTTGCACTCCTGGCAGGCCAGCGTGATCTTCGGCCTAACGTCGGTGGCAGCCACTTGGGAGTGCCTTTCTACGTTCGGGACATGGACACGCCCGTGCCCAGGTCGGCGACCTGGGAATGGGCAGTAGCGGAGGCCGGACTTGAACCGGCGACACAACGATTATGAGCCGTTTGCTCTGCCTGACTGAGCTACTCCGCCTTGAGCCGGTCAACGACACCGGCCATCGTAGAGAATACCCGACGTGGCGAGCACATCGGCAACTCGCTCCATCGGGCAGGCTCTCCCCAGTATGCCCCAGGAACCCCCCAGAACCGAAATCCGGTGCGACGGACGTGCCCGGGAACGGACGCCCCGCATCCACCCGCCGGCCGCGAGACCCGGGAACAGGCTGGACACCTGATCATCGTGATGCCCAGCCGGTGTCCACGACCGTGCGGTACGGCTGACGTACTACGTCATCGCCTGGCGCCTCGCGGCGCCGCACCGGTCATCCGCAGTGGACGTCACGCTTGTACACGTAGCCCTTCTTCCCCGACGTGCCTTCGATGTGGGCGGCCACATCGATGCACTTGTTCTTGGCTGCGACGTAGACAGGACCCGCGTACCGCGAGAAGTCGCCCCAGTCGGTGTCGGCCCAGGAATTCTTGTCGGACGAACGAATCCGCACCGACTTGTAGTCGGACCGACCGTAGTTCGACCCGGAGCCGTAGGCCAGTGCACAGTTCTTTCCGGTGCGGGCGTTCCACCGGATCTCGAGGAGGCCGTACTTCTGGCCGCCCTTGTTGATGTTGTAGGCTCCCACGAGCTTGTAGCCGCTCCCACAGGGGCTGGCGGCACTGGCGGCACTGGCGGGAGCAGCGCTCGTGGAGATGATCCCGGCTGCGAGCACCCCGGCACTCACAACGGCACCCAACTTGGTACGCATGCGTTTCTACCTCTCCTCGCCTTCGGCATCTGTAGCCCTGTGAGGATAACGAGTCCCATGCGACACTTTGGGCCATTTGGTCGTTAAGTGCAGCAAAGCAACAAACCACCACTGTGGGAACTGGCTGGGCGTACTCGCACCTGCCGGCGGTCAGGAGACATGCGCGAGCCCAACTGGAGACGTTCTTCGTTCCTACCCGGCTTACGGGTTGACGGCGTTCATCGCGAAAACACCCCGACGATCACAAAAGCCCGGCCCCGAGATCTCTCGGACCGGGCGTTTTTCCTGCTCAGACTGTGAGCCCCCAAACGGAATCGAACCGTTGACCTTCTCCTTACCATGGAGACGCTCTGCCGACTGAGCTATAGGGGCCTGTCCGTCGCTGCGGACAGGTGTAACCATACACGGCGCTCAGCCCTGATGCGAACTTGTTCCGGCCCTCACGGGGGCCTCCGCGTGGCGATGCGCGGGCAGCTCGATCACCTCGCACAACTCGGCCAGATCGATCAGCCTGGCCACCTGCGCGACCGACGTGCAGTCGGCGATCACGCACCCGTGCCTGCGCACGCGCAGCACCTGCCTGCCGGCCCGGATGGCCGGCAGGACCTCGTAGCCGTCGAGGCCGATCCATCGCCTGTCCATAGCGGCACACACTAGCCGTCGGGTCTCTCAATTTCCGGCCGCCACATGCGTTACCGGCATACCGGATGGGTCAGCGAGATCCGGTACGTGGCGGGCGGTAGCGGTAGAAGCCGGCGAAGTCCTTCTTCTCGGCGATGTCGTCGACGCGCACGATCGCCCCGGTCTCGGGCGCGTTCATCATCGTTCCATTGCCTAGATAGATGCCGACGTGATGGGTCTTGACGGTCTTTTTGGTGATCTTTCCGAAGAATGCCAGGTCCCCGGGCTTCGGGGACCTCACCCGGCGCAACCTGCGTACCTGCGCGTCGGTGTTGCCCGGGCCCAGCACGTCCCTGCCGTGCGCCAGCGCGTACACCCATCTGGTCAGCCCCGAGCAGTCGAGGCCGCGCGTCCTGGCCGCCGGGCACGGCTTGATCTTCCCCCGGTAACCCCTGCAGGTGCCCTTCGACGGTCCCGGCTCGCCGGCGTGGCCGCCGCCCCAGGCGTACGCGATGCCGTACCGCTCGATCTCGTAGGCGAGCTGGACGATCCTGGGCGGGAGGGACAGGCCGAGCGGCACCGAGGCCGTGGCGGTCAGCAGGATCAGCGCCACCGCCACCGCTAACCGACGCTTCACCCCAACACCCCTTGTAGCCGGGTCTTGGGATACATCCTGCCTTATCGGGATTTAAGGGTGAGTTTCACCGAGCCGACGGTGACGTTCATGCCGACCGTGCCCTTCGGCTTCCTGGGCTTGGTGGTGAACACGAACAGCACCTTCTTCGCCTTCGGCAACTCCTTGATCCGGCACGTCACCGCCGTACCGCTGAACTTGCACGCCGGCGCCTCGACCACCCGCTGCCCGCCGAACGCGCGCCCCGACACCTTGATGTCCTTGACCGGGTAGGGGCCGGTGTTCGTCACGACCACCTTGTACGACGTCCTGCTCACGGCCTCGCCCGAGACCATCACCTCGGCCGGCGGGTTGGCCAGCGCCCTGAGCCGGGACTCGCTGCCGTTGAACGTGTTCTCGCCGCCGGCAAGTGTGCCCTTCCGGGCCGACTGCCAGAACGTGTGCTGCTTCCAGCTCTTCGGCAGCGACCCGGGATCGCTCCCCCAGCGGGCCAGCCAGAGGGGGTTGGACGTGAACGCGGCCGAGTTGCCCGTACAGGTCCGCCACCAGCTCGTCGTGGTGTAGATGATCGCGTGGCGGCCGGTCGCCCGGCGGTATCTGACGGTGAAGTCCTTGATCCAGGTGACCATGTCCTTCGTGGACAGGCCGTAGCAGGAGTTCTTGCCGTTCTTGTCTTTGTACGGGTTGTCCTCCAAATCGAGGACTCCGGGCAGGGTTTGGCCGTCACTGATCCAGTCGCCGCCATTTTGGAGGAAATAGTCGGCTTGAGCTGTCCCATCGGATTCATGCGGTTGCGCAAGGTGATAGGCACCGCGGTAGAGCTCCGCCTCGGCGGCGCCGCCGAACTGCCCGTCGAAACGCGGGTTGCGGTAGTCGGTGCCCTCGGTGGCCTGCACGAACGCGAACTTCCCGCCGCCCAGGGCCACGTTCTCCCAGTCGACGTCACCGGTCCAGTCGCTGACGTCGACCCCGGGGACTCCGCCGGCGGCCTCGGCGACTCCCGTCATCCCGGCCACCGCGATCACCATGGATAACCACAGACGTTTCACCCCGGAGATACTCGCGGAGCCGCACACAAATCCGCAAGTCGAGCCACATTCACGCTCTTTGACGTATCGACCGAATAGACCGGCCCCAGCGCGAGCGGCCGTGCCGCCGCCGACCATTCCCGCCACCGCTCGTCATCGACCTCGGCGTCGTGGTGGATCGGGTGCCGCGAGCGCCGCTCGTACCGGCTCCTCGCCACCTCGGGCGGCACCTCGCACCAGACCTCCCGCACCTCGGCGGGCACGACCCCCGCACGGCCGAGCCCGGCCAGCACCACGGGACGCAACGGCGCGAGCCACGGGCTCTCCAGCACCGCGCCGGGCGGCGAGCTCGCGAGCAACGTCCACAGGCTCTCGCCCGCGGCCATCCCGAGGCGCCTGCTCCACTCCCTCGGCTCCACGCCGCCGGGCGTGGGGAGGACGTCCGCCAGCGTCTCCTTGACGGCGTCCTTGGAGAAGACCGGCAACCCGAGTGCGCGGCCGAGCGCGCGGGCCAGCGTGCTCTTCCCCGCTCCCGGCAGCCCGTTCACGAGGACGGTGAGCCTGTCCATGACCCGACATGCTGCCAGAAGCGGTGTCCCAGGGCGCTTTCGCGAAAAATCTTCTCCGGCATCGGGATAACCGCACCTCAGAGCCCCGAAACCGGCCTCCGCCGAGCGAACGTCGAGTACGTCGTTCTCGCAGGTCAGCGCCGTATGTGTACGTCATGTTCGCGTTTGCCAAAGAGGTCTCCCCTCCGCAGACTGGTCTCGTTCCCAACCCCCGCCCCGACCAGGGGTTTCTTCGCCATGCCCGGAGGAGACCGACCATGATCCACGCCCGGGGCCTGACCCGAGAGTTCAAAATCAAGAAGGAGACCGTCACCGCCGTCGCCGGCATCGATCTCGATGTGGAGGCCGGCCGGCTCGTGGCGTTCCTCGGCCCCAACGGCGCAGGGAAGTCCACCACCCTGCGCATGCTCACGACCCTGCTGCCGCCCACCTCCGGCACCGCCACGGTGGCGGGCCACGACGTGAGCTCGCACCCGGCCGCCGTCCGCTCCCGCATCGGCTACGTCGGCCAGAAGAACAGCGCCGGCGAGAACTTCCTCGTCCGCGACGAGCTCGTCACCCAGGGCCGCTGCTACGGCCTCGGCACCCGCGACGCCGCCGCCCGCGCCGACGAGCTGCTGGACCTCCTCGACCTCACACCACTGGCCCGGCGCAAGCCCGGCACCCTGTCCGGCGGCCAGCGCCGCCGCCTGGACATCGCGCTCGGCCTGATCCACCGCCCCGACCTGCTCTTCCTGGACGAGCCCTCGACCGGCCTCGACCCCAAGAGCCGCGCCGACATCTGGCAGCACATCCTGCGGCTGCGGGAGACGTTCGGCACGACGCTCTTCCTCACCACGCACTACCTGGAGGAGGCCGACACCATGGCCGAGCGCGTGGTGATCATCGACGGCGGGCGGATCATCGCGGACGGCACCGCAGAACAGCTCAAGAACGACCTCGCCGGCGACCACATCACCATCACCACGAGCACCGAACGGGAGGCGCGGACGGCCGCCGGCATCGGCGACGGGACCGCGACCGGCACCACCGTACGCCTCCAGGTGCCCAACGCCGCCGCCGCGCTGCCCGACTATCTCCGCACCCTGGACGGCGCCGGCATCAAGGTCACCACCGCGGAGACCGCCCGCCCCACCCTTGACGACGTGTTCCTCGCTCTTACCGGGAGAAGCCTCACCGATGACGACATTCCTGCGTGACACCACCACCGTCTTCTCGCGCGAGGTCAAGCCGTCCCTGCGCGAGCCCGTCGGGCTGCTCTTCGAGATGGGTCAGCCGCTGCTGTTCCTGTTCCTGTTCGGGTCGCTGCTGGACGGGGCGGTCGGCTCGTCGTGGCAGTGGTTCGTGCCGGGCATCCTGGTCATGATGTGCCTGACCGGCCCGATGGCCTCCGGCTACACGCTGCTGGTCGAGCTGATCGGCGGCTCGATGGAGCGCATGATGGTCACCCCGCTCAACCGCACCGCGATGCTGGTCGGCAGGACCATGAAGGAGATGATCGTCCTGCTGGTCCAGGCGGTACTGATCATCGTGCTGGCGCTGCCCCTGGGCTTCGAGCTCCATCCGGCGGGCGTGCTGGCCGGCCTGGCGCAACTGGTGGTCTTCGGGGTGGGGCTGGGCGCCCTCTCGTTCGTCCTCGCCATCAAGTCGGCGCCCGGCGGCACCCTGTTCTACATCGTCAGCCAGTCGATCATGTTCCCGCTGCTCCTGTGCTCGGGCGTGCTCCTCCCCCTGGACACCGCCCCCGCCTGGTTGCAGGCCGTCGGGTACGCCAACCCGGTCACGTACATCGTCGACGCCCAGCGCGCGCTGTTCGCCGGCGACCTCGCGAGCCTGTCCGTCCTGTACGGCACCGCCGCCGCCTGCGCGGTGGCCGCCGTCGGCCTCTACCTGGGCAACCGGGCCATGCGGCGGGGCGTCTGATCGCGGGCACCATGGAGGCATGACTCACCTGGTCGTGACCGGCACGCTCCCCTACATCCCCGTGGCGCACCGCATGGACCTGATGCGCTCCGCGTCCGTCCCGCCGCTGGAGCAGACCACGTGCGCGTTCGCGTTCGTGGCGGACAGGACGGGCAGGACCCTCATGACGCGCGTGGACGGGCGCGGCTGGGACATCCCCGGCGGCCACCTCGAACCCGGCGAGACGGCGGCCGACGCCGCGGTCCGCGAGCTGTACGAGGAGACCGGCCTGCGCCTTTCCCCGTCCGCGCTGTCCGTCTTCGCCTGGGAACGCATCGAGCTGCTCGCCCCGGCGCCCGACGGCTACCGTTACCCGCCGCTGACGTACATGGTGATGTTCCGTGCCGCGCTCCCGGGCCTGGGCGCACCGACCCGGCCGCCCGCCGGGTCGGAGGCGACGGGGGCCGGGTGGCTGGCGGTCGAGGAGATCAACCGGGTGTGCGCCGGCCGGTCATGGCTGGCCCTGCTGGACGGCGCGGGCCCGCTCTAGGTCGGCGCTGCGGTAGAGCCGCTCGGGGATTTGCGCGAGCGTGGACGGGTGCACCTGCGGGCCGAGCCCGTACAACTTCTGGAAGCTCATGATGAGCGGGCGCCAGGCGTCGGGGTCGACCCGGTCGTCCGTGCCGGCCATGCGGACCTCCTCGTGCACCCAGACCCGCTGCACCCGCACCTCGAACGCCACGATCCCACCGTCGTCGCCCACGGGGTGGTGGCGCTCCAGGACGGCTTCCATGGCGACCGGGCACTCGCCCACCCGGGGAGGCTCCACCGTCTCGGACGGGACGGTGGTCAGCCCCGCCCGCCCGAACTTGTCCGCAACGTACCGGTAACCGCGCGCGTGCTTCCGCTCGGGCACGGGGTCGGACCCGGTGGTCAGCGCCAGCCGGTCGACGGCCGGCGCGAGCGCGTCGGAGGGGAGGTTGAGCACGCACTCACGGGTTCTGAGCAGGTTCTGCGCCGTCTTGGCCCGCACCGCCAGCCCGAGCACCGCCCGCCAGCCCAGCCAGAACGCCGACGACATGGGCGCCAGGTTGGGGGTGCCGTCCTCGTTCATGGAGGAGATGAGGACCACGGGGGTGCCGAAGTAGAGGATGTTCGGCTCGATGCGGGTGTGCGTGTCGGCGACGATGCTCATGACCTCCACCTTTGCGGCGGGCCGGGAACGGGCGCTGGCGGTCTTCGGACGTCCTGTTGGAACCCCTGCTTGCCTCCCGGGGCCGCCGGCGGTAAAGATCGTGAGCCCGCACATGTCCGCCGGCGAAGGACCACGCCTCCATGAAGATCCGCTACAACCCGCTGCTGGGCTGGACGTTCCTGATCCTGGGCTCTGTCCTGGTCCTTTTGCAACTCTGGCTCTTCCTGCTCGGCGCGTTCAGCCCGACGATCATCGTCGGACTGATCGTCGCCGGGCTGGGCGTCGTCTACTTGCGGCGGCCGTATTTCCGGGTCGAGCCGCAGGCCATCGTTCTCGCCGCGCCGATCGGGCCGGCCGAACGCAGATTCCCCATCCCCGCGGGCGGGAGCCCGCGCCTGGAGGGCAATCGCATCGTGGTCGACGAGGCGGGCGGGGCCCGGAAGGTGCCCGTGCGCAAGGGGATGGCGCACCCGGCGGACTGGGCGGCGTACACCGCCGGCCTGCCCCGCGGCCCTCAGGCCTGACCGGACGAGCCCGTCACTGCCACGCGGGGTCCTGCGCCAGTTTCTCGGCGATGCGCTCGTGGAAGCTCTTGCGGGCCAGGGCCTGCTCGATGTCGGCGACCACCCGGGTGAGCGGGTAGGGGATCTCGGCCTCGATGTCGGCGAGGGCCGCCTCGGTGGCCCGCCACTCCGCCGCGAGGCGGCCGACGACCGCGCGGGCGTGGTCGGTGAGCGTAACCTTCTTGCTGCGCGCGTCGTCGCCGGTCACGGTCTGGACCCAGCCTGCCTCGCGCATGGCGGCCACCTTCTGGCTGAGCGCCGAGTGGGTCCGTCCGACCGACTCGGCCAGTTCGGTGATGGTCATCGGGCCCAGGGCGTCGAGCCGGAGCAACTCCATCACGAAGCTCGGCTTGAGGCCGTCGATCTGTTTCTCGGAGTAGAGCCGGGCGATGTCGGCGTCCATCGATGCCTGCAGGGCCCGCAGCGGCCGCCAGAGGCTCTCGCGGGTGGGGTCGGAATCAGCCATGAAGTCATTGTAACAGCGCTTATATAATAACTGTCAGTTGTGGAAGAGCCGGCGGCCCGCGAGCCCCTGCGCCTTCAGCGAGATCCGTGGCAGACTGCCTGCTCAACGTGTCTTTTTTTCGGCGGAGGGAGCTGACTCGGATGGGATTGCACATCGAGAGCCGGTCGTCCGACTCGCCGTACATCGAGCGGGTGTGGCGCAGCAGCAGCCATGACGTCGCCCGCATGACGTCGATCGCGACCCCGTACCACGAGCTGGTGTTCTGGGAACACCGCGGCGAGGTCAGCGTGGCCGTCCGGGGGCCCGAGAGGGCGGCGAGCGCCGCCGGCGTGCCCGAGGACGCGACGTTCTTCGGCATCACCTTCTCGCTGGGCACGTCCATGCCCCACCTTCCCGGCCGCCTGCTCGTCGACGGGGCCGTGGAGATCCCCGGCGCGACGCGCGGGTCGTTCTGGCTGAAGGGCTCCACCTGGCGGATGCCCGGCTACGACAACGCCGAGGAGTTCGTACGGCGGATGGTGCGTGAGGCGGTGCTGGACCGCGACCCGATCGTCACCGCGGTGCTCCGCGGCGCCACACCGGAGGTGTCGGAACGCACCGTCCAGCGGCGGTTCGTGACGGCCACCGGCCTCACCCGCGGCGCCGTCCAGCGCATCACCCGCGCCAGGGAGGCGGCGCTGCTGATCCAGGACGGCACTCCTGTTCATGAGGTGATCCACCGGCTCGGCTACTTCGACCAGCCGCATCTGGCGCGGTCACTGACCCGCTACGTCGGGCGGACCGCCACGCAGCTGAGCACCCCTGCCCCGGACGAGCCCCTGTCGCTTCTGTACAAGACGTGAGCGCGGCGCCCGCATACCGTTCACGTCGGTGCATGAGCGCCACCCCCTGACAACTCCTAGGGAGCCCAGCGATGGCCAGGATCATTTCGAGCTTCTTCATCTCCCTGGACGGCGTGGTCGAGTCGCCGGACCAGTGGCACTTCCCGTACTGGAACGACGAGATGGGCGACGCGGTCCAGGCGAGCATGCAGAGCGCTGCGGCGATGCTGATGGGCCGCAGGCTGTACGACGAGTGGTCCGCCTACTGGACGTCGGCGGAGGCCGAGCAGGAAGTGGCCGCCCTGTTCACCGGCACCCGTAAATACGTCGTGTCCGGCAGCCTGGAGAAGGCCGACTGGGCCAACACCACCATCGTCTCCGGCGACGTCGCAGCGAGGCTGCGGGAGCTCAAGGAGGAGATCGGCGGCGGCGACATCCACATGTCCGGCTCGGCGACGACCGTACGATGGCTGCTGGCCAACAGGCTGCTCGACGAGCTCAACCTGCTCGTCCACCCGATCGCCGTCGGCCACGGCCAGCGGTTGTTCGAGGACACCCCGACCCACCCGCTGAAGCTGGTCAAGTCGGAGACCTTCCGGACCGGCGTGCTCAACCTGACGTACGTGCCCGACGCCGGCTGAACGGCCTCGGAGCAGCCGTCTCGCCGATGTCGTGCAGGGACGGCCTCAGAGCAACCGTCTCTGCACGACGTCGGCGATGACCGTGGTCACGACCTTCTCGACGGCGGCGGGCTCGGGCGGGGAGCCCTCCCTGCCGGCGTAGAGCAGGTGCGCGGCCCCGACGAGCGTGAGCGCGAGCGTGTCGACGTCGGCGTCCACCGCGATGCGGCCCAGCTCGACCTCGACGGCGAGGTAGGAGGCGATCATCTCGGTGGCCTCGGCCAGGAGCGGGATCCCCGCCGGCCGGGTCCCGCGCAGGCGGGCGCGCAGCTCGTCGCGGAAGGTGATGAGGCCGACGATGGCCACGGCGACCGACTCGAACACGCCGCTCAGCGCTGCGGTGAGGTTGCCGGCGACGGTGCCGGTGCCGGCGGAGCCCAGCAGGGCGAGCCCCTGAGCCTCGATGCGGCCGATGCGGTCGAGCACGAGCTCGGCGAGGAAGGCGTCGAAGTCGTCGAAGTGCCGGTGCAGGACGCCCTTGGCGCAACCGGCCTCGGTGGTGACCGCCCGGCTGGTCAGCCCGCTGGGACCGGCCCGGAGCAGGACGCGTTCGGCGGCGTTGAACAGCTGGTCGCGCACGTCGCGCAGGGCCACCCCAGTCGGCACCGTGCGTTCCTCCATCAGCGTAACCGGAACCTCCAGGCTAGCCGAGTGGGCACATGCCCACTAATGTGGGCGCATGCCCACTTCATCGACGCAAGGCAACCAGCCCCATCGGCTTCGCCAGGTCGCGGAGTCGTTCGGCACCAACGCCGAGCGCTACGACCGCACCCGCCCCCGCTACCCCGACGCCCTGGTCGAGCGGATCGTCGCCGCCGGCCCCGGGCCGCGCCTGCTCGACGTCGGCAGCGGCACCGGCATCGCCGCCCGCCAGTTCCAGGCCGCCGGATGCCAGGTGCTCGGCGTCGAGCCAGACCCGCGCATGGCCGACCTGGCCAGGCAGACCGGGGTCAAGACCGAGGTGTCGACGTTCGAGGACTGGGACCCGGCGGGCCGCACCTTCGACACGGTCGCCGCCGCGCAGGCCTGGCACTGGGTCGACCCGGTCGCGGGCGCCGCCAAGGCCGCGCGGGTGCTGCGTCCCGGAGGACGGCTGGCGCTGTTCTGGAACGCGTTCCAGCCTCCGCCCGACCTGCAGGAGGCCTTCACCGCCGTCTATCGCCGGGCGCTGCCCGAGATGCCGGCCGCCAAGCCCCCCGAGGACCCCTACGGCGCGATGTGCGACACGGCCACGGACGGGATGCGCCAGACCGGCGCGTTCGGCGAACCGGAACGGTGGCACTTCGCGTGGGAGCACACCTACACCCGGGACGAATGGCTGGACCAATCCTCCACGCACGGAGGCAACAACCGGCTCCCGGCCGCCAAACTGGACGAGGTGCTGTCGGGCATGGGCGCCGCGATCGACGCGGTGGGCGGCGCCTTCACGATGCACTACACCGCGATGCTGGTCACCGCGGCACGGGCCGCCTGACGACTCAGGACCGTGCCAGGAACCCGGCGAGAGTGTCGCGGCTGTTCTGCAGATCGTCGATGCGCCGGTCCATGGTCGCCAGTTCGCCGTTCAGGATGTCCCACAACTCGGCGCACCACTCGATGTCGGGACGCTCGCCCCGCGCGCACGGCAGCACCGACCGGATCACCTCGGTGGACAGTCCGGCCCTCAGCAGGGCGCGCACCTGCCGCACGGTGACCACGGAATCCTCGTCGAAGTGACGGTAGCCGTTCGTGCCGCGGCCACTGTCGAGCAACCCCTGAGCCTCGTAGTAGCGCAGCAGGCGGGTGCTGACCCCGGTGCGCCGGGACAACTCACCGATCAGCATGCGGGTTGACCTTTCCATCGATGTGAGGCCCTAACGTCGCCGTTGTCACGGACATTCCACCTGTTGAGCATGCTGGAGCGACGTATGTCTTCCTTCGTTGTCCACCGCGACGGCCACGCGGCGAGCGCCGGCGACCTGGCGCCGCTCGCCTTCGCCGGCTACGCCCACTTCACCGCCATGCAGGTGCGCGGCGGCCTGGTGCGGGGGCTCGACCTCCACCTGGAACGGCTGCGCTCCGCCTCGCTGGAGCTGTTCGGCCGGGCCGTGCCCGACGACCGCGTACGCGCCTGCCTGCGGGCGGCTCTCCGGGCGGGCCCGGCGGACCTGTCCTTGCGGGCCACGGTGTACTCCCCGGCCGGAGACTTCACCGTGGCGTCGGCCGAGGAGGAGCCGGAGCTGCTCGTACGCACCGGGCCCGCCGCGACCGGCCCGGCGGGCCCGCTCTCCCTGGCGGCCTTCGAGCACGAACGGTTCCTGCCGGCCGTCAAGCAGGTCGGGGAGGCGGCCAAGACGTACTACCTCCGCCAGGCCGTCGCCCGCGGCTTCGACGACGCCGCCTTCGTCGATCGGCGGGGGCGGCTCAGCGAGGGCTCTATCTGGAACCTCGCCTTCTGGGACGGCTCAGGGGTGGTGTGGCCCGAGGCGGAGATGCTGGTGGGGACCACGATGGGCATCGTACGCAGGCAGCTCGACCGCCTCGGCGTGCCCCAGCGCGTCGAGGAGGTCGGGCTCGCGGACCTGCCGTCGCTGGCGGGCGCGGTGGTGCTGAACTAGTGGACGCCGGGCCTGGCCGTGCACCGGATCGGCGCCGCGTCCCTGCCCGCGGCGCCGTCCTTCGTGAAGGTGCTGCACGAGGCGTACGAGGCCGAACCGCTCACCGCGCCGTAGGGTCCGCGGGCTCCGCGCCGCCCGGCCGCGGGATCGCGACCACGCCGAGAGTGATCTGCCGCCGTCCCGGCCCGGGGGTGGCGTGCGCGAGGGGGTCGATCAGGTCGCGCAGGCGCGCGCGGAGCCGGGCCAGCTCGTCGTCGTCCACCCATACGTGGAGGGACGTGTAGGTCAGCCCTTCCGCGACCGGATCGTCCGGGTCGCCCTCCAGATAGGCGTGCGCCTGCGCCATCAGGCCCGTGACGAACGCGGTCACCGCCCGCTCGTGGTCGCCGGTCGACAACCCCGCGGGGTCGGGCACCGCGCCCTGAACGGCGCGCTCGTCCAGCTCGTACGTGTGCTCGACCGCTCCCCGCACCTTGCGCTCGCCGACGACGCGGACGACGCCCGCGTCCACCAGCCACCGGATGTGCCGGTAGAGGCTGCTGTACGGGACGTCCGGCAACGCCTGGCGCAGTTGTGTCCCGGTGCGGGGGCCGAGGGCCAGGATCTGCGCCACCCGGATCCGGACCGGGTGCAGCACACCGACATCGCTCACGGGCATCCTCCGATCGTCCTCGCGCGAATCGTAGCGCTCCATTGACTCCATTTTTGGCTATGGTCTTAAATATGAGACCAATAGACCTGGAGGAATCGCCATGACCATCACCGCTTCAGACCTGCGCGAGCGCCTCGCCACACTGGCCGGCCGGCATCGCGTGCCGGGCGCCGCACTCGCGGTCCTGCACGGCGGGGCTGTCGCCGAGGCGGCCGTGGGCATCCTCAACACCCGCACCGGTGTCGAAACCACCCCCGGCTCGGTCTTCCAGATCGGATCCGTCACCAAGACGTGGACGGCCACGCTCGTCATGCAGCTCGTGGACGAGGGGCGGCTGGACCTCGACCGGCCGATCCGCGACCACCTCCCGGAGTTCGCGCTCGCCGACGAGCCCGCCGCCGCGGCCGTCACCCCTCGCCACCTGCTGACGCACACCGCGGGATTCCCGGGAGAGGACCTCGGCGACTACGGCAGGAACGACGACGCCGTGGCCGCCCTCGTCGCCAATCTGTCGGACGCGCCCAAGGTGACCGAACCCGGCGCGCTGTTCTCGTACAACAACGCCGGTTTCGTCGTCCTCGGCCGCCTGGTCGAGGTGTTGCGGGAGGACCCCTGGGGCGAGGCAATCCAGCGTCGACTGGCCGGGCCGCTCGGGCTGGGAACCGTCGTCACCCTGCCGGAGCAGGCGCTCATGCACCGCGCCGCGGTCGGCCACGTCGAGACGGGCCCCGCCCCCTTCTGGTCGCTCCCGCGCGCGCTAGATCCGGCCGGCGGGCTGGCCATGAGCGCCTCGGACCTGCTGGAGTTCGCGCGCCTGCACCTGAACCACGGGCTCGCCCCCGACGGGACGCGCCTGCTCTCGCGCGCCGCCGTCGAGGTGATGAGCACGCCGCAGGTGACGCCGCCGCCGCTGTCCCCCTTTCCCCGCTCGTACGGGCTGGGCATGGAGGTGCACGACTGGGACGGCGGCACGGTCACCGGCCACGCGGGGGCGACGATCGGGCAGAAGGCCTACCTGCGCATGGTCCCCGGAGCGGACGTGGCCGTCGCCCTGCTCACCAACGGCGGCGCCGCCGACGCCCTCCACGCCGACCTCGTCCATCCGCTGCTGAACGAGCTGGCCGGCGTGCGCGCCCCCACTCCGGCGAGTCCTCCGGAGTCCGGGACGCCTCTCGACCCCCGCCCGTACGTCGGCGACTTCGACATGGGGCCGGCCACCATCAGGATCGGCCATGACGGGCGGAACGTCCTGACGATGACCACGATCCCGCGCTCCAGCTACGTCGAATCCCTGGTCACGAACCCCGTCGCGACGCTGGCCGCACTCGGCGGCTCCCGCTTCGTCGAGATCGGGCGGGACGACGGGGAGCGCCAGGAGGTCGTCTTCCTCGACCCGGGAGCCGACGGACGCTTCCGGATCTTGCACAACAGCCGCGCGATGGTACGCATCTCCTGACCCCGACGGGAGGAGACCCCCGCCCGCCACTCGCAGCGGACGGCCGCGACGATGTGACCACGCGGTCAGCCTGGCTGATGGGTGCTCCAGTACTCGTCGGCGGCCTGCTGGATGGTCTCCAGGACCTCCTTGTACGAGCCGGGCTGGGTGATGAACTTGCCGAACCCGTCGAGCGCGGCCGTCAGCACGGGCGGCGGCGTGGCCTCGAAATAGCGGTTGACCAGCCGGTGCTCGCCGTTGCCCGCGGCCTCGCTGATCTCCGCGATGGCCGGGTCGCCGGGTGTCCATAGCGGCGGGGACCACCGCCCGCCGCGCCGCCTCCCGATAGTCACGCGGCGCCATCCCGTACTTCCGCTGGAAGAGCCGGCCGAAATACGACTGACCGGAGAACCCGCAGCGCTGGGCGATCCGCCCGATGCCCTCCGTCGTCGTGGTCAGCAGCAGGGCGGCGTGTTCCAGCCTGCGCCCGACCACGAATGCCACCGGAGTGCAGCCGTAATGGCGGCGCATGGAGCGGGCCAGGTGCCCGGCGCTGACCGCGGCCAGCGCCAGCAACCGGGGCAACCCCTCGCGCAGGTTCTCCTCGCGGCTCATCGCCACGCAGGCCGACACCAGCCAGCCCGGCCGCAGGTCCGTTGCGGCACCGTCGGCGCGCTCCAGCACCGGGACCACTGCCGTCCAGAGCCTGACCAGGTCGAGCACCCGAGGCGTGCCCGTGTAGGCCGCCAGCACCCGGCCGAACTCCTCGGCCACCGGCCCGCCCAGGTCCGTACGCGCGATCAGGGGCAGGTCACGCCGGTCCCAGTCCGCCAGCCCGGCGAGGTCGGCGAAGGCGCGCCAGCGTTCGCTGGGGAAGGCGATGTTGACGAAGTGCATGCCCGCGGCCGTGGCGGCGAACTCGTGCCGGTCGGACGGGCGTACCAGGATCAGGTCGCCCGCGCGCAGCGGCATCTCCGCGCCCTCGTGGTCGGGGCCGACCGTCTGCGTGCCCGCCCCCGTCGTGACGAGAACGAGCTCGTGGAAGTCGGCGTGCGTGTGCGGTTCGGGGCGGTCGCGGCGGCTCCCGGTCACCGGGACGAGGGCCGCGTGGTACGGGAGCCCCGCGGCGAACTCGATCCAGCGCAAGATGGTCGACATGTCAGGATATTAAGAGTTATAGAGCGTCGATTACTAGCAACCAGGGCCGCCCAGACCGAAGAATCCGAGTCGTACACCTGGCCACAGGCTGCAGAGGAGCACATGGTGATCACGGACGTCGACCGGACCCTCCAGGACTTCGACCGCGACGGCTACACGATCTTCCGGAATGTCCTCGACCGCGACCTCATCGCCGACGCGAGCGACCACGTCTCCTGGCTCCAGGCCCGGCACCCGGACCGCCACGGCGAGGACCTGGGCACCGAGCTGGTCCCCCGCGACCCCTTCTGGGTCCGCCTCGTCAGCGACGAAAGGCTGCTGGACATCGCCGAGCTCTTCGTCGGTCCCGACATCGCGCTGTTCGCCTCGCACTACATCAGCAAGCCGCCGTTCTCCGGCAAACCCGTCCTGTGGCACCAGGACGGCGCGTACTGGCCGCTGGAGCCCATGCGAGTGGTCACGCTCTGGCTGGCGGTGGACGAGGCCACGACGGAGAACGGCTGCCTGAGGGTGATCCCCGGCTCCCACCGGGAGGACCTGCACGAGCTGCGGCAGCGCGACGACGTGGACAACGTGCTCGGCTCGGAGAGCGCGGTGGCGGTGGACGAGTCGAAGGCCGTGGACCTGGTGTTGTCACCCGGCGACGTGGAGGTTCACCATCCGAACATCCTGCACGCCTCCAACGCCAACACCTCCCCGAAGCGCCGGTGCGGCCTGACGATCCGCTACATCCCCACCTCGACCCGGATCACCAGCGAGGAGCAGCCGTTCGTGTCGGCGCTGCTGCTGCGTGGGGACCCGGGCGTGAACGTCTACCAGCCGTTCCCCACGTACGTGCCGAGCAAGCACCGGCCTTTCGCCGGAGCCTGACCACGGACCGAGCACCGGGGCGTCCACCAGGGCGATGGCCCTGACGCCGAGGTCGTTCACCAGGTGGGCGCGCGCGACGGTCCGGCCGCCGATGTCGTGCCCGACCAGGACGGGCACCACGTCACGCCACAGGTAGGACCACGCCGGGGTGCCGTGCACCAGCACGATCGGCAGTCCTCAGGCGCCGAAGACGCCCGCGGCCACCTCGCCGCCCGAGACCTTGATCCGGTCCGGCAGTGCCCAGCAATCCGCCCCAGGGCCGGTCATCGCTTCCTCCCATGCATTGGTTCGTGGTCGTCTCGCGTCGTCGGCGCCGCGCGCAGCCGCCGGTCGAGGTACGCGATCAGGATGGCCGCCAGCACCGCCATGACCGCGAGCGCCAGCCGGTCGACGAGCTGCCGTTCGACGAACGCCGTCATCGGAACCCCGCCGATGCTGTGCGCGACGATCGCGCCGCCGGCGACCGCAAGGGTGTGGCGGTCGGTCCACCGCGACGACCGCGCCGCGCGGAACATGACGACCAGGCAGCCCACGGCCACGCCGAGAGCGCCCGGAGCGACACCGCGCCGATGACGCCGATCGCCGCTATCAGGGCCAGGGTGACCGGCAGCGGCGCCGCGTACCCGGGATCCTGCGTGGGCGGAATGGTCACCGCCGACGCGCAGCGGGACGGCCGGGTCGCTGGTGTGCGGTCTGACATCGTCATGCCTTACCTGTCTCGCTCGTGCGGCCGCGGCCGCGGCCGCGGCGTCAGCGTCCCGCGCCTGCCGGGGCGAGCTTGCGCCCCCTCCCCATGTACTTGCGCTGGACGTAGATCTCGGCCAGGACCACGTTGACGAGCAGAGCCGTCCACGCGCCAGAGCTCGCGATGTCGTGGATTATCGCGACGGAGTTGCCCTCGTAGGCGGGACCGTCCGCCTGGGCGGTCACGAGCAGCGTCATGATGAGGCCCCACGGCCGGGAGGCGAGGATGGCGAGCGTGACCGAGTAGTTGCGGATCATCCAGATGCGGTGGTCGGCGAACCGGCGGGACCTGGCGGCCCGCAGGCCCGCGACGCCGGTGATGGCCCACATGACGAGCATGGCGTCCAGGGCGGCGACGTTGGAGACCCCTGACTCGCTCATGATGGAGACCGGCACCGCCAAGATCATCGAGGGGAAGATCCCCGCGTAGAAGTAGACCCGGCCGGTCCACCGGTGCACGCGGGGGAACCTGTTGCGCAACCCCGCCCACAGCTGCAGCAGACCCGTCACGGTGGCGATCGCGCCGAACAGGATGTGGCCGAGGAGGAGCGCGTAGCGCACGTTGTCGCCGTGCATGTCGGCCCGGCTCGTACGGATGTCGGGCGGGACGTACGCCTCCAGCATGTAGGCCAGGATCGCCAAGGTGATCACCGCGAGGGGCAGCGACCACCAGGGGGACTTCCGCCGCTTCCGCCGCGGCCGGGTCGTCGGTGGGGCCTGCTCCGGTATCTGGGTCGTCATCGTCTGCTCCACGTCGGGTGCGAATTTGTATCCCAGAGATACTATCTCATGGATACTAACTCGGGAAGATAGAGTCGCAGGCGTGCGCAACAAGCCGTCCGCAGAACCCGAGGTGCCCGCACCGCTGAGGAGGCTGTGGCGGCTCTCCACCGGGTCGCATCGCGGCCGTCCCGCGGGGCTCGACGTGGACCGGGTGGTCCGCACGGCCATGGAGCTGGCCGATCGCCACGGGCTGCCAGGCGCGACCCTGCCGAAAGTCGCCGAGACCCTGGGCGTCACGAAGATGTCGCTGTATCGCTACGTGGGGTCCAAGGACGAGCTGTTCGACCTGATGGCCGACCTCGCCACCGGCCCGCCTCCCCAGATCAGCGAGCAGGCCGGCTGGCGGGCCGGCGTGCGCCAGTGGATGCTCGCCAACCGGCAGGTGTACGAGCGCCATCCCTGGCTGTCGCAGCTCCCGATCACCGGCCCGCCCCGCGGGCCGCACGCGATCGGCTGGATGGACGCCATGCTGCGCGCCCTGCGCGGGACGGGCCTCGACTGGCGGGTGAAGGTGGGCGTGCTCAACCTCGTCGGCGGATTCGTCCGCACGGTCGGCGCGCAGGAGCAGCAGCTCGCGCAGGGCCGCCGGCAGACCGGGCTCGACCTGGCGCAGACCGAGCGGGCCTACAGCGGGGCCATGGCCGCGCTCGTGGACGCCGACCGCTTTCCCGAGGCGGCCCAGCTCTTCGCCTCCGACGCCTTCACGTCGCCCCCGCCCGACGGGGCGAGCGCGGGCTTCCCGTTCGGGATGGAGCTGATACTCGACGGCATCGAGCTGCTCATCGCGAAGGCGGGGACGGGATGACCGCGTTCCCGTCACGTCGTCGTCCATGAGAACCGCAGGTGGACGCGGTGCGGCGAAATCCCACGCGTCCCACGGCCAGGAGCCACCGGAGAGGGCGGAGACGGCTGCCCTGGACGCTCCGGCGGCCGACCGCCTGATCGGGAGGATGAGGCAGATGTCTGATCGCGAGGCGATGGCGCGCACGTGGGACCAGCACACCTCGGCCGAGTTCGTCACCCGCGACGTGGACGCCACGATGCGCACGATGACCGGCAACCCGAGCGTCATGCACGTGCCGACCGGCATGGGAGGCGTCGGGTACGACGGCGTGCGCGACTTCTACCGGCGGTGGTTCGTGGGGCGGAACGCGGCCGACACGACCATCGAGTCGCTCAGCCGCACGGTCGGGGAGGCGAGCATCGTCGACGAGATGATGATCAGCTTCACCCATGACGTCGAGATCCCGTGGATCCTGCCCGGCGTGCCGGCGACGGGCAGGCGGGTGCGCGTCCCCGGGATCGCGGTCGTGGGCTTCGAGGGGACGGCCGTCGCCAGCGAGCGCATCTACTGGGACCAGGCGTCCGTGCTCGCCCAGGTGGGCCTGCTCGACGAGGAGACGGCGCGGCGGCTGCCCGTCATCACGGACCCCCAGGGCCTGCTCGACGGCACCGTGGCCCCCAACCTGCTGGCACGGCGCCGCTAGATCGCGGATGTGAGATTCGGGTTGGTGATCGTAGACGATCAGCGAATTCCACATCAACGATCTAGGGCTCGCCGCGGCGGGGTGTGGTGAGCGCGTCCATGACCAGGTCGAGCAGGCGGCCCGTCTGCTCCCACCTGTCGCTCGCGGCCGTGGACAGGAACACCCCGAGGAGCATCGCGGTGACGTCGTCGGGATCGACGTCCGCGCGGAGTGTGCCCGCCTGGACGCCGGAGGCGAGGATCGTCCCGATGGCGGCGGTGATGCGCTCCCTGGTGGTCGGCGTCGCGATCCGCCCGGAGGCCCAACCGGCGCGCAGCGTGTCAACCATCCCGCGCTTCGTCGCGACGAACGCCGCGTAGCGGTTCATCCATTCGCGGAGCGCGACCTCGGGCGGGAACTCGTCGAGCAGGGTCGCGGCGCTCGCGGTGACGTCGTCGAGCTCGGCGGAGTAGACGGCCTCGACGAGCGCCTCGCGGGTGGGGAAGTGGCGGTAGAGCGTACCGATGCCGACGCCGGCGTCCCGGGCGATGCCTTCGAGCGACACGGTGCCCTCGGTGGCCGAGAAGGCGGCCCGCGCGACGGCGAGCAACTTCTCGCGGTTACGCCGCGCGTGGGCCCGCACAGGCCTGTCGGTGTGGTCGGGGTTCGGTCGGGTCGCGGGCGGTGTGGGTTCGGGAGAGGTCAAAGCGGAGGCACCTCCGATAGTGCTACAGTCAAGTTAGCGGAGGCACCTCCGCTTTCTCGCCATCTACACGAGAACGGACTTCCATCATGCCCACCGCCACCCCGTCATCCGACGTCACCGCCACCGGCGTCGCGCGTCCCGGCGGCTCCGGCCGGATCGCCGGACACACCGTCTCCCGCGTCGGATACGGCGCGATGCAGCTCGAACGCCTGCACGGTGACCGCGGCGCGGCCGTCGCGCTGCTCCGCCGCGCCATCGAGCTGGGCGTCGACCACATCGACACCGCCCAGTTCTACGGCGACGGCTTCGTCAACCAGCTCATCCGCGACGCGATCCGCCCCGAGGACGGCGTCGTCGTCGTGACCAAGGTCGGCGCTGCCCCCGACCCCGACGGCCCCCTCCCGCTCCGCGCCGCACAGCGACCCGAAGAGCTCCGGGCCGGCGTCGAGGACAACCTCAGGAGCCTCGGCCTCGACCAGCTTCCCGTCGTGAACCTCCGGCGGCTCGACATCGGCCCGGGGCTTGAGGCCGAAGGCGACCAGGTGGTCGACCTCGACGACCAGCTCGCGGTGATGACCGCGATGCGCGACGAAGGCAAGATCGGCGCGATCGGTCTGAGCAGCGTGACCGCCGACGGGCTGCGCAGGGCGATCCCTGCGGGCATCGTCTGCGTGCAGAACGCGTACAGCCTCGTGACCCGCGACGACCAGGACCTCGTCAAGCTCTGTGCGGAGGAGGGGATCGCCTGGGTGCCGTTCTTCCCGCTCGGCGGCTCGTTCCCGCAGCTGCCGAAGGTGACCGAGGAGCCGGCGGTGCACGACGCGGCCACGTCCCTCGGCTGCACCCCGTCGCAGCTCGGCCTCGCCTGGCTGCTCCGGCACGCTCCGAACGTGCTGCTCATCCCCGGCACGGCCGACCCCTCCCACCTCGAGGCGAACGTCGCCGCGGGCGCCATCACGCTGGACGACGCGACCCTGGCCACGCTGGACGCCGTACCGTCGCGCTCCGTCGACCTACGGCTCTGACCGGCTACGGCTGACCGCGCTCACCGGCGGCCGGAACGGGAAACGGTGCCGGGCGCCGGCGCGCGAGGTGCACGGTGATGTCGGCCATGATCTCGACGGTCGCGGGCAGGGCGCGTTCGATGCGGCCGAACACCTCACGCTGCTCCGGGGCCGGCAGTACGAGGTAGGCCGAGACGGTCGAGAGATAGCCGACGTAGTCGCGGGCGCTCATCGTCAGCCGCCGTTCCACCACGGACTGCCGTACGTCCTCGAACCACGCGGACCGCTGGAGCTCCGTGCCCGGCCACTGCATGGGCTGCTCCGGAGGCGTGCCGTCCGGCGACGGCACCTCGTCGGTGGCGAGGAAGGGTGAGCGCGCCTCGCGAACCGCCTCCTCCACGGCCAGGTCGGTCAGGCGGACGGGCCCGCCGCACGAGGCGAACACGCCGCCCGGCTCCAGGAGCGCGGCCATGCGGGGCCACCGGTTCTCCGGGTCCGTCCAGTGCAGGGCCGCCGCCGCATAGACCAGGTCGTACCGTTCGCCGGGTCGCAGGTCCTCGAAGGCGGCCCGTACGGTGCGGACGTTCGCGGGCACGTGTTCGCGCAGCTCGGCGAGCATGGCCGCGTCGGGTTCCGTCGCGGTGACGGTGATTCCTCGCCGGGCGAACAGGCGGGTCGCCTTGCCCGTGCCGGCGCCGATCTCGAGGGCGGTCCGCGCCGGCCGGCCCGCGTACGCCGTCACGAGGTCGACCAGCTCCGCGGGATACCCCGGCCGGAACCGTTCGTACGCTTCCGCCATCGCCCCGAAGCTCAACGCGCGACTCGACATGCCGAGCATCCTGACACGACGCCGGTGGGCTCGTCACAAGCTCCACATGGCGGCGGCATACCGCGGACATACCGCCGTTCCCTAGCGTCGGACCGACCGAAGTCAATTCACGCGGTCCCACCGCGAGAAGGAGAAGATCGCACATATGCGGAACATCGTGGGGCGTATCGCGTCCGTGGGCACTGTCGCGCTGGCAGCGTCGGCCGCGCTCGTCATGGGCGCCTCCAGCGCTCAGGCGGCGGACTACTGGTCGTCCAGCGCGCCGACAGCCGCCAAGAACGTCGGCAACCTGTTGACGAAGAAGGTCACCGTCGCCAAGAAGACCTACACGCTCCAGCTTCGCGCGGGCAAGGCGGGGACGTACACCTACATCTGGGCGCGCGTCCCGAAGAACTCCGGCGCGAACGGCAACCACCTCTGGTTGTCGGTCTACAACCCGTCCACGAAGAAGTGGCAGAGCTCGCCGCACCCGCTGTCGATCAAGAACACGACCTACAGCAAGGCACATCGGGCCAAGGCCGGCTGGCTGTACAAGGCCTGCACGAAGCAGCCCGGCCTCGGTGGCAGCCCCGCCCAGTGCACCGGCACCTGGAAGGTATGACGTCCTGACGCCACGGGGCCCGCGCCGGCCCCGTGGCGTCCGGCCTTCCTGCCCCTTCCGCGTGGACGAGCCGGACAAGGCCGGTGCAGACTGGTCCGGTCACCGGCCACGCATGCCGAGGGGTGAGCCTGACATGATCGCCACCGATCCGGTAGCCCTCCGCAACGCCGTGAACGATCAACCGGCCGGCGCGGAAGGGGTCTGGGCAGGTGGACGAGCCTCCGTCGAGGGGTTCCTCCGGTGGGTCGTCGCCGATCTCGACCGCATGCCGCAGCTGAGCGTCCACCACGCCGAATTCGGGCATTACGGCTCCGGGTACGCGTCGTACGTCGACGTCCTCATCACCAAGCGCGACGGGTCGACGCGTCGTTCGGAGGGCGGCTGGACGCATGTCGAGGGCTTGCCACTGAACCTGTGCAGGCTCGCTCCCCTGGCAGCGCTCTGCCGGCCCCGCGTGCATTCGGCGGGCCCCGGCGGCGCCGGCAGCAGCGGTCTGCCGGTTCTGTCGCTGGTCACGGACGAGGCTCCGCCGGGCTGGGAGCAGGAATACCGGCAGATCCGCCAGGTGCTCGACCGGCACGACATCACCCTGCTCGACTCCCGGACCCTCGGCCGGCGCCTGGAGGCCGGGCTCGTCGTGGACACGATCCTGGGCGATCCGCCCTACACCGTGTTCGACGCCTGGTTCCACTGGATCGACTGACGTCCGGGGGCCGCGCCATGTCAGCGCGGCGACAGCCCCCTGTCAGGACGCTCGCCGACGATGGACGCCATGTCGCCCGGCGCGCAGGCCTCACAGGTCACCTGCGGGCGCGTGTGTGGTTCACGAGGCGAGGGTGATCTCGGCCAGCTCACGCCAGTCCCGCCGCCGGCCGTCACGGGACGCCTGCGCGAACACCGTCTCGCCGAGGCGGCCCCGCGCGTCGGCGGCGATCCGCGCGGCGTCCGGCAGCGAAAGATCCGGCGTGCCGCGTACGCCGTCGCTCGCCGCGAGCAGGCGTACGGCCTGTTCGTCCTGTCCTTCGCGCAGCGCCAGGTCCGCGAGGCCGACCAGCACCTCGGCGATCAGCGGCGGATACGCCGCCTCCACGGCCGCGCGCAGCGCCTCGGCCCGGTGCGCGCGGGCCTTGCCCAGGTCGTCGGTGAGGTAGCCGTACAGGTGCTGGACCGCGGCGCGGAGCGAGCTGATCAGCTCCGAGCCGGACTGCACGGTCCACGCCGTGGCCACCTGGCGGTGCGCCTCGTCGCGATCGCCGCGCCAGCGTGCCAGTTGCGCCTTCGCGAGCGCGAGTTCGGCCAGCGTGTCGGGCCAGGCGATCCGGTCGGCGTAGCGCTGCGCCTCCGCCACCGCGGCGGCGCTGGAGCGTTCGTCGCCGAGCAGCCAGTACAGCTGGGCCTGCCGCGCCCGCAACCCGACCACGTCCTCGGTCGCGCTCACCTCGGCCAGCGCCGCGGCCGCCTCTTCGTACAGCTCGCACGCGCGTGCGAGCTCGCCGCGCGTCGCGAGCCGCTCGGCCAGGAACGTCAGCGCCAGCGAGATCCCCCACCGGTCGCCGAGTGCGCGGAACTCGGCCAGGGCGGTCTCGCCGTCGGTGTCCACGCCGGTCTCGTCGCCGCCGATCGTCAGCCGCAACCGGCCGCGGGAGAGCCTGGCCTGCGCGCGCACCCATGGATCGTCGTCGGTGATGAGCGGCTCGAACGCGGGCAGGAACGCCGTCGGCTCCTGCAACATGCGCTCCAGCGGCGCGACGAACCCGAGTATGGGGTGGCGGCGCCGGCCGCCGCGCGGGGTCAGCCGGTGCGCCTCGTGGATCCACTTCTCCGCTTGGTACTGGTCGCGGCCTGGGGCGGAGGTGACGAAGTTGGCCACGGTCGCGTACGCCTGCGCCCGCACCTCGTCGGACGCCTCACCGTCCAGCGAGGCCGCCGCGACGCTCAGCTCGGCGCCCTCGGCCCTGTGCCCGCTGAGGAAGTAGTACCAGCCCGCGGCGGCGGCCAGCCGCATCGCCTCCTCGGCCTGTCCTTCGGCGATGGCGCCGCGCAGAGCCGCGGTGAGGTTGTCGTGCTCGGCCTGGAGCACGGACAGCCACTCCAGTTGCTCGGGGCCGCGCAGATGCGGATCGGCCGTCTCGGCCAGCTCGGTGAAGTGGGCGAGGTGCGCCGAGCGCGCCGCCTCGCCCTCCCCCGCCTCGTCCAGCCGGTGCGCCGCGTATTCCCTGATCGTGTCGAGCATCCGGTAGCGCGGCGCGCCGTCCCCGTCGGCGAGCAGCAGCGACTTCTCCATCAACGCGGTCAGCAGGTCGAGCACCTGATCCTCCGCGACCGTCGCGCCGGCGCACACGCGTTCGGCCGCTTCGAGGCTCGCCCCGCCGGCGAACACCGACAACCGGCGCAGCACGCCGCGTTCGGCCTCGGACAGCAGGTCCCAGCTCCAGTCGACGACCGCGCGCAGCGTCCTGTGCCGGGCCAGCGCCGTACGGCTGCCGCCCGTCAGCAGGCGGAACCGGTCGTCGAGCCGGCGTGCGAGCTGGTCGACGGACATCGTACGCAGCCGCGCCGCGGCCAGTTCGATCGCCAGCGGCACCCCGTCGAGCGCCCGGCAGATCCGCGCCATGGCGGCCAGGGTCCCGGCGTCGGTGCCGACGTCCTTGCGCACCAGATGCGCGCGGTCCCGCAGCAGCCGCACCGCGGGCGACGATTCCACCTCGGACGGGTCCGCTCCCGCCGAGGGCAGCCCGAGCGGCTCGACCTGCCACAGCACCTCCCCGGTGATGCCGAGCGGTTCCCTGCTCGTGGCGAGGATCCGCAACCGGCGGGACTCTCCCAGCAGGCGATCCGCGAAGGCCGCGGCCTCCTCGATCACGTGCTCGCAGTTGTCCAGGATCAGCAGCATCGCCCGCTCGCGGACCGCGGCGACGAGCCGGTCCATCGGTTCGCCGGCCCGCGCGCCGCCGAGCAGGGGCTGGTCACGCAGGCCGATCGCGGTGAGTGCGGCCTGCGCCAGCCCCTCGCCCGCACGCAGCGAGGCCAGCTCCACCAGCCACGCTCCGTCCGGCAGCTCGGCGATCACCGCCCTGGCGGTCTCCCTGGCCAACCTGGTCTTGCCGGAGCCGCCGGCGCCCGTCAACGTGACCAGCCGGTGCCCGGCCGCCAGCCCGGCGACCGCGGACAGGTCGCCGTCCCTGCCGACGAAGCTCGTCAGCTCGGCGCGCAGGTTGGTCCTGGGATGCTCAGCCCGCGCGCCCAGCTCGCCCCGCAACACCGCGGTGTGCAGCGCGGACAACTCGGCCGACGGGTCGGCGCCCAGTTCGTCGGCCAGCCGCACGCGCGTCCGTTCGTACACCGTCAGCGCCTCGCTGCCGCGTCCCGCCTCGGCGAGCGCCCGCATCAGGGCCGCCACGAACCCCTCCCGCAGCGGATGCGCGGCCACCAGCCCGGTCAGCTCGGAGACCAGCTCCGGGCCGCGGCCGAGGCGGAGGTCGGCGTCGACCCGATCGCCGAGCGCGGTGAGGTGGAGCTCCTCCAGGCGGGCGACCGTGGCGTCGAACACGTCGCCGTCCCGCGGCGCGATGCCCGTCATGGGCGTGCCGCGCCACAACGCCAGGGCCGAGCGCAGCAGCTCCGCCCGCGCGGCGGGCTCGGCGGCACGGGCCCGGCCCACGAGCTGCTCGAACCGGCACACGTCCACGGCGTCGGGCGCCACGGCCAGCCGGTATCCGCCGGAATCCGCCTCGATCACGCCGTCCGGCAGCACCCTGCGCAACCTGGACACCAGCGCCTGCAGGGCGTTCACCTCGTCGGAGGGCGGACGGTCCCCCCAGATCCGGTCCACCAGCCTGGCGCGGGTGACGATCCGGCCCGGTTGCAGGGCGAGCGCGGCGAGCAGCGCGCGCAGCCGGTCCCCCGGGACCTCCAGCACGGCGCCGTCGTGGTCGCGCACCGTGAACGGTCCCAGCAGTTCGACTCGCACACCAGTCATTGTGCCGAACGGGCACGACATCCCGGCCGGGCGGTCGTGTCAGCACGGTGACGGTCCCGTATCAGAGGCGTTCGCGACGATCGGTTCGTACCCGGCCCACGGAAGGAACGACCATGCAGCACACCATCACCACGATGCCGGCCGCCCGTCAGCCTGGCTGCCCCTTCGACCCGCCCAAGGAGCTGACCCGGCTCGGGCCCCTCACCCCCTACACCTTCCCCGGCGGGCATCAGGGCTGGCTGGCCACCGGTTATGACCAGGTGCGGGCCATTCTGGCCGACCCGCGGTTCAGCTCGCGCAAGGAGCTCATGCGCCACCACCCGACCATCGACTACGGCGACATCGAGGTGCCCCCGGCGCCGCCCGGCGAGTTCCTCCTCATGGACGACCCCCAGCACAGCCGCTACCGCAAGCCGCTGGTGGGCAAGTTCACCGTACGCAGGATGCGCCTGCTCACCGAGCGCGTCGAGCAGATCACCGCCGAACACCTCGACGCCATGGAGCAGGCAGGGCCGCCGGCCGACCTGGTGACCGCGTTCGCCAAGCCCATCCCCGCCGTCGTGATCTGCGAGCTGCTGGGGGTGCCGTACGACGACCGCGGCCTTTTCCAGGAGCACATCGACAAGTTCCTCGGCGGCGAGACCAGCGACGAGGAGCTGATCGCGGCCTACACCGCCACCCAGCGCTACCTCGCCGAACTGGTGGCCGCCAAACGCGCCGCCCCCACCGACGACGTGCTCAGCGACCTCACCGACACCGACCTGACCGACGAGGAGCTGCGAGGGGTCGCCCTGATCCTGCTGGCGGCCGGGCTGGACACCACCGCGAACATGCTCGCGCTGGGCACCTTCGCGCTGCTGCGCAACCCCGCGCAACTGGCGGAGCTGCGCTCCGATCCCGCGCTCGCCGACCGGGCCGTGGAAGAGCTGCTGCGGTATCTGAGCGTCGCCAAGCAGTTCCTGCGGGTCGCGCTGGAGGACGTCGAGGTGGGCGGGCAGACCATCGAGGCCGGTGCGACGGTCATCCTGTCGTACGTCACCGCCAACCGCGACCCCGGACGTTTCCCCGACCCCCACGTCCTCGACGTGCGCCGGCAGGACGGCGGGCACCTCGCCTTCGGCCACGGCATCCACCAGTGCCTGGGCCAGCAGCTGGCCCGCGTCGAGATGCGGGTCGCCCTGACGGCGCTGCTCGGCCGTTTCCCCACGCTGCGGCTGGCCGTACCGGCGGAAGAGGTCGCCCTGCGCCCGGAGAGCGCCGACATCCACGGCGTCAAACACCTCCCGGTCACCTGGGACGCCTGACCGCGGCCGTGATCACGGATCCAGGTCGCCGACGGCGCAGCGCCGGCCGCATGAACTCCGGCCGGTGGGAGGCGGCGCCCTTACCGAGGTGCGGAAAACACCCGTAGGCCCGTCCGGCGG
Organism: Nonomuraea mesophila; assembly: GCF_004352805.1. Classification (NCBI taxonomy): domain Bacteria; kingdom Bacillati; phylum Actinomycetota; class Actinomycetes; order Streptosporangiales; family Streptosporangiaceae; genus Nonomuraea; species Nonomuraea mesophila. Next base: position 45,265 of record NZ_SMLD01000001.1, on the reverse strand, counting down.
AGGGAACATCGGGTTCCAGCGTGAAGCACGCCATCCCGGACCGGTCGCCCACCACGATGTAGGGAACCCGCGCGTCCTTCCCGACCGGATCGACCACGCGCAGGCCGGGATCGGCGTTGTACGGCGGGCGCAGCGCGAAGATCAGGTCCGCTTCCCGCCAGGCCGCGGCTTCTTCGTCGGCCGCGACCTCCCACACGACGCGGCGGACGAGGTCGTACCGCTGGTGCAGACGCGACTGGGGGAAGCGCACACTCGCGTCCCGTCTCGCCCCATCCGTTCACTGGGCCCCCAGTCGCTCGCGCGCTCACCGGCACTTCGATTAGGCGCGGTGACCCGGGCGGGGTCGCTCAGTCGCAGAACTGCCACCGGGTGGTGGTGATGCCGGTGATGCCTCCGCCGTAGAGCCTCTTGATGTAGCCCGTCCACCTGATGCAGGTGCCGGCGGCCTTGGCGCTGGCCGCCGCGAAGTGGGCGTAGTTTCCTACGTCCTTGACGATCGCCTTGCCCTGACGTTCCAGCACGGCCTCCGTGTAGCCGGCGACGCCGTCCGCCCGGCCGACCCTCAGGGTGACGACGCAGTTCTCCTGGTAGGTGCCGTTCCACAACACGTAGACCTCACCCAGGGGCATGTTGTTCTTGTCGTCCCAGATGTCCTCCCTCTTGAGCTGCGTGTAGCTCCCGTTCGCCCAGCCGCATCCCTGATCGGACACGACGGCCTGGGCAATGGTGTGGGCCGAGGCGGGCGAGGCCACGAACGCCATCGAGGCGAGCACCAGGCCAAGACCCAAACCGATGCGTACTAATAAGCGAGACATGACAGGTCCTTCCGAGTACGGCCAGATCCGCTCCCCGACGGCGGGGAGGCGCTGATCGCCGCCTGGACCACGTGGGCCGAATCCCCCGCCGGCTCAGGACCAGCATGCCGCGACCCGGGCGGGATGTCGTTGGCCGAGAATGCACAGTTCTTTGACGCCCGATCCACTCCCGGTCAGCTTCCCGCCCGCCGCGAGGTGCCGGTCGGTGCCGTCGCCGCGGTCGGGCGGCTGCATCCAGTGCCGCGGCGGGTCCAGGGGATAGACGAGGACCGGGTCGAGTTCGACGTTGGCCAGGGTCACCGGCGCGCCCCAGCAGAATGAGCGTCAGGCCGCGTCCGGCGAGGAGCAAGCTGGTCGGGGCGGGGCCGACGCGCCTGCAGGCCGGCTCGCGCATCCTGCACGTCCTCGAAGGCGCCGTGGACGGGCATCCGGTACGGATCTTCGACTGGATCGCCGGGCACGCCTCCGGCTCCGGCCGGGCGTCCCTGGTGTTCCTGCACACCGTGTGGGCCATACCCCTGCCGCAGGTGCCGTTCTGGGCGCAGGCGGCGAGCAAGGGGCAGCCCCATGACGGATGGCGGCCCGGCCAGGTGTTCCGGACCGGCGACGACGCCTTCGACGCTGTGGACGCACTCCAGAGGCCGTCGCGCTCACGCAAGGACGGCAGGGATGACCGCGCAACCATCACGGACGCCGATTTCGATTCGCTACAGGGCGGCATAAATAGGATCGAAAACAGCGCCACCTACTGTTCTTTTCGTCCGGCCCGGAAATCCGACTCGGAGCCCGGATGTGCCATCGAGCGAAAGGAACAGATACATGAGCATCGAGATTCGCGTTCTCGACCGCGTCGAGACCACCGCAGCGTGCGCGAACCCGCAGGGTCCTACCTGTAACTGATTCTCCGGGTAACGGGGACGCCGGGAATTCCCGGCGTCCCCGGCCCCGAGCGCGACAGGAGGAAGAGCATGCTGCGCCCTCGGATCAAGTACGAGCACCGGCCGTACCGTATCGGCGACGGCCGGATCCGCATCGGCGGCGGCGTCTACGGCATCGCGGCCGAACTGGCCGATCCCGGCGGTCGGATCTGGACGCTGCTCACCCTGATGGACGGCACCCGCACGACCGACGCGATCACGGCCGAACTGGTCGTCCGCCATCCGGGAGTCCCGCGGGACGACGCGCGCCAGGCGCTGGAACGGCTGATCGCCTCCGGATACGTCGAGGACGCCGCCCAACGCGACCCCGGTGAGCTGCCGGAACGCGCGAAGGAGCGCTACGGCAGAGCGCGCGGCCTGTACGCGTGGATGGATCTGACGCCGCGCGAGACCACCTGGGACGCCCAGCTCAGGCTGAGCAGGGCGAAGGTCGTCGTCGTGGGTCTCGGGGGCAGCGGCACGAGCGCGGCGCTGGCGCTGGCCGGCTCCGGCGTCGGCCACCTGCACTGCGTGGACTTCGACGAGGTGGAGTTGTCCAACCTGAACCGCCAGGTCCTCTACGCCGAGTCGGACGTCGGCCGCCCCAAGGTGGAGGCCGCCGTGTCCCGGCTGCGTGCGGTCAACAGCGACATCACGGTCACCGGCGAGCACCTGCGAATCACGCGCACCGGCGTGCTCACCACCCTGATCGAGCCGTACGACCTGCTCGTCCTCACCGCCGACCAGCCTGCCGAGCTGCGCGTCTGGGCGAACAGGTCAGCGATCGAGACGGACACTGCGTGGGTTTCCGGCGGCTACCAGGGACCGCAGGCGAGCGCCTGCGTCTTCGTACCGGGGACCGGGCCCTGCTTCGAGTGTTTCCAGGCCGCGGAGAAGAACTCGTGGGAGGCCCGCGGCGCGGCCGTCGAAGAACTGCCGTTCGGCGCGCGTCCCGCCGCGGTCAACGCCGTCTCGGCGGGGATGAGCGGTCTGCTGGTGGCCCATCTCGCGATCAGCCTCATCACCGGGGTGCCTGGCCTGGCCGCCAACCGCGCCTACGCCACCAGCATCTTCTCCCTGGACAACAGCTTCGTCGTGGATCCGGGAGCCCCGCGTCCCGGTTGTCCCGCGTGTGGATTCGCCGAGCGTCCCCTCCTCGCCTCGGCCTGATGACCGGCGCCCGGCCGGCCCAGGCCGCGAGCGTCCGTACGTGCCCTTCGACCCCACGAGAGGAGGTGACGAGATGAAGGCCATCGAGATCCGCGTGCTCGACCGAGTCGAGACCACGGCGGCGTGCCCGGGGTGTGGCGCCCCGAACGGAACCGGCGGCGGCTGACGTCGCAGGTACGTCCGTCCCGTGGGCCGGGCGGTGCGCCGCCCGGCCCACGGCCGTCGCAAGCAGGCAGAGGAGGAGGACCCATGGAACTGCCCCGCGTCAAGACACCGCACACCCCGGCGCGCACGGCCTCGGGAAACATCCGCCTCGGCGGGTGGATTTACACGATCGCCTCGGAAACAGCGGATCCGCAGGGCTGGATATGGGCGATGCTGGAACTGCTCGACGGCACCAGAACGATTCCTGAGATCGTGGCGAAAATGTCCGAGCGTTTTCCCGAGTTCACCCGGGAAGAACTGCGCGACGGGCTTGAGCAACTGATGTCCACCGGCTATCTGGAAGACGCCGCGAAACCGCCTCCCGCGGAGCTCACCGCATCCGAGCTCGACCGCTACAGCCGCAGCGCGGCCCTGTACGAATGGATGGACCTACGGCCGGGTTCGACCCGCTGGGACCCGCAGGTGGCGCTGCGCAGGGCGAACGTCGTCCTCGTGGGGGTGGGCGGCACCGGCGGCAGCGCGGCCCTCGCGCTGGTCGCCTCCGGCGTGGGGCGCCTGCACTGCGTGGAACCCGACGTGGTCGAGGTGTCGAACCTCAACCGGCAGATCCTCTACGGCGAGCGCGACGTCGGCCGCCCCAAGGTGGAGGCCGCCGTCGAGCACCTCAGGGACCTGAACTCCGGCGTCGAGGTCACCGGCGAGCGCGCGGAGATCCGCGGGCCGGAGGACTTCGCCCGGGTCTGCGCGGGACGCAACCTGCTCGTGCTCGCCGGCGACCGACCCGCCGAGATCAGGAGCTGGGCGAACGCCGCCTGCCTCATGTCGGGCGTCCCCTGGGTGCACGCCGTCTACTACGGCCCCCAGGTCACGATCGGCACGTTCCGTCCGGGCACGGGCCCCTGCTACGAGTGCGTCCGGGTGACGGACGAGCAGCGCCAGGAGCGCACGGCCTACCTGCCCGCGCACGGGCCGCAGACGCACGCCGCCAACGCGGTCTCGGCGATGATGTCGGGCACGATGCTGGCGCACGCCGCCATGAGCCTCATCACCGGCGCTCCTCGCCTGCCGGGAAACGCCATCTCCGCGCTCAACCTGGCCGCGCCCGACCACGCCTTCACCGTCACGGCCGACGGGCCGCGTACGGACTGCCTCGCCTGCGCGGGTGCCGGATGAGCACGTCCGGCAGCGGCACGGTGCTCCTGCATCCGCTGGCTATCCGCCAAGAAGGCGAGGAGTGGATCGTCGGACGGGTCGAGACCGGGGTCTTCGTCGCGCTCCCCGAGATCGGGGTGCAGGTCATCGACCTGCTCGCTCGGGGCCGGACCGTCCCCGAGGTCGCCGCCGAACTCGGCGGCGACCAGTCCCTGGACGTGACCGGCTTCGTGGCGAGCCTCGAACAGCTCGGATTCCTCCACGACGGTACGCCGGAGCAGGCCACCCGCACGTCGTCGCTCCCCTGGGTCAGGACCGAGCACGTACGGTGGCTGCTGCATCCGGCCGTCACGGTCGCCACGCTGGCGATGCTGGCCGCCGCCGTGGTGATCGCGGTGGTCGCGCCCATCGAGATCCCGGGAGCCGAGGCGGCCGTGTGGTCACCGTGGAGCAGCCTGGTTCTGCTGAGCCAGATCGTCACGGCCTGGTCCGTGATCTTCCTCCACGAGCTCGCCCACCTGTTCACCGCCCGGGCCGCGGGAGTGCCGGGCAAGATGTCGATCAGCACCCGCCTGCAGTTCCTCGTCGCCCAGACCGATGTCAGCGGCATCTGGTCGGCGCCACGCCGCATCCGGATGACCGTCTACCTGTCGGGGATGGCGGTGAACGGCCTCCTGGCCCTCGTCGCGCTGGTCCTCTACAACGCCACGCCTCCGGGCGGCCTGCACAACGCCGCCGCGGTGCTGTTCGTCCTGCAGCCGATCATGCTCGCCACCCAGTTCATGTTCTTCATGCGTACCGACGTCTACTTCGTCGTGCAGGACCTGGCCCGCTGCCGCAACCTGTACGGCGACGCCTCCGCCTACCTGCGCCACCTCCTGCGCCGCGCCACGCGCCGGAACCCGGGCCAGGACCCGTCGCGCACCCTGCCTCCCAGGGAACGCCGCGCCGTGCTCTCGTACGTGCTCTTCCTGGTGCCGAGCACGCTGATCTGCCTCGCCTCGTTCCTGTTCGTGTCGTTCCCGATCACCGTGCGCATGGTGGGCCAGACGTACGGCAACCTGACGGACGCCGGCTCGGCCGCCGACCTCGCGGACGCGCTGTTGATCATCACCGCGGTGGTGTTCTTCCAGTCAGTCTGGTTCCGCGCCTGGTGGCGACGGCACGGGGAGCGCGTGCGCGCGCTGCTCCGGCGGCTGGACTCCGGAGCGCGGTCGCGCGAAGCGGCCCGGCCACCGGGTACGTTGCCTCCGTGATGGTGCGATGGCGCGGGCCGGCTGGCCCGGCGCCGGCTCGTACATGGGCGCCAAGTCGGCCATCCGCCTGTGACCGTCGAGCATCGCCGCCAAGGGACGCCGGACGCACGGCCGAGCGGCGATACTGGCACCCTTGCGACAGCGAGCCGCCACCGAGGGGAGCCACCGATGATCGACGACCCGACCATGAGCCGGATCGGCCAGGGGGTGGAGCTGCACCACCACCAAGGCCGGCGCGAAGCCGCCCGTGACCTGTTCGCGCAGATCTGGGATGACATCGGCGGCGAACAGGGCGACCCGTTGCACGTTTGCGTTCTCGCCCACTCGATGGCGGATGTGCAGGACGACGTACAGGAGGAACTGCTCTGGGACCTGCGGGCGCTCGCCGCCGTCAGCCAGGTCACCGACGAGCGGGTGGCGCAGGCCGGGGTGCCGTTCTCGGTGACCGGCCTGTACCCGTCACTGCACCTCAACGTGGGCGAGTGCTACCGCAGGCTGGGCGACCTCGACCGCGCCCGCGAGCACCTCCAGCAGGCGCGCGACACGATCGGCGCGCTCGGCGACGACGAGTACGCGCGGCTCATCAGAGGTGGCCTGGAGCGCCTGGCCGAGCAACTGCAGGGTGAGCCGCTGCCCCAGAGCGGCCCCTCCGAGTGACAGCCTATTTCCTGGGCGCGTAGACGGACCTACGTGTATCCCATGCGGGGGATGACGTCTCCGAGGGTTCGTTCGATGAGCGCGCGGGTGCCGCTGTCGAACTGGCCGTCGCGGTGGTCGAGGCTGCGCGCCCGGAACGTCGACGTGGTCGCGAAGTCGTCGACGCCGACGCCCGCGAACAGCGCCTTCCGCTGCGCCGGCCAGTCAGCGGCGAGGTCCTCGGCTCTGAGCTCGACGTATCGCCTGGCGCCGAGCCCGGCGGTCGCCTTCCAGGCGAGCCATCGGTCATAGACGGGCTTGAGCCAGGCGAGCACGCCGTCGACCGTGGACGGCGCCCACGGCTGGTCGACGTGCGAGGCGACCACCGCGACCGGATGGCGCTTGATGTGCACGATGGTCGCCTCGGGGACGAGTTCCCAGAGGAAGTCCATGCACAGCAGGTTGAACGGTGTCTTCTCGCACCACGTCAGTTTCCCCGCGTCGGCGGCCGCCCCGCCGAACATGGTGTCGAGCGCGCGACGCAGGATCGCGACCAGCTCGCCGCGGTCGCTGAAGTGCCTCGCCATCACCCGCCGGCGGCTCTGCTGCTCGAACGGCCCGGCAGCCCGGTCGGCATGCCCGAACCCCGCCCCCGGCACGAACTCGTCGAACGTGCCCGCGACGAGTTCCGTCCACAGCCGTCCCACCGCGTCCCAGTAGTGCCGTTCGCCGATGGCCTCAGGAACGGTATGGCCACGATCGTGGTCTTTCCCGCGGACCAGCCGCACCGTGAGCAGGTCGCTCAACCTGCGCAGGGCGTCGTCCCCGGCGTAGGGGTCGTACCGGATCGTGAGCGCGTCCGCCAGGTCCCGGAAACCGCCGGGATCGACGAGGAACCTGGTCTCGATCGGGACCCTGTGGATCTGCGGGTGCTCGCCGAGGATGTCCGCGAGCTGCGATGTTCCCGACCGGCCGGTGCCTGCGACGAAAATGGGTGACGGGCCTTTCACGACGACCCAGCCAAGTCGCGGCCCACGCGCATGTCAAACGAATAATCCCCGGCTCCCGGCGCATGCCCTTACTCGTCCGGCCAGGAAATTCTCCGTTCACAGTGTAGGCGGCGACCGAAATCCGGTGCCGGCCCGCCTTCGTGATGGGCGCGTACGCGGGCTCCCCCCGGGCGGGCAGCCGCCTCCGGCGTTCCGGTCGCGACAGCGCTGTTTTTCGGCCCAATCCCGTTGGACCGTTCCTTTACTTGCCGCGTACGGGCGTGCACACTCGACCTCAGCAACGGGGGAATCGCTGGTCAACACGCTGTGTCGGTGCTGATGGCGGCCGCCGAGGCGGAGTCCGAGGACGGCTCCCCCGTCACCGCGGCGCGCAGGCGAGCGCCCGGACGGCTCGGGTGCTGGCCGAGGGGTACCGGATCGAGACCAGGGAGGCGGCCTGCGTGGGCGCGGTCGCGGTGTTCTCCGACCGTGGGTGCGAGCTCGCGCGGATCGGCGACGTCACCGACTTCACGCTGTCCGGCGGGGAGTTCGCCGAGGTGTTCCCGGTCGAGTCCGGATTCATGAACGTGGTGAGCGCGACCCTGCCGGGTGAGCGGCCCGAACAGGTGGAGACGGCCGACCTGGGACTCGCGCGGATCGTGGTGCTCGGCACCGATGGTCTCGGCAACGACCTGCGCAACTCCCCCGCGTTGCGCAGCTGGCTGCGCCGTCCGGCGTGAACGGCCGCCATCGTGGCAGGCCCATCGCTCGGGCCGCGACGTTGCCGAAGCCCTGGATGATCGCCGAGGCGGTGCTGGCCATCATCGACAGCCGCGGCCTCGACGGGGTGAGCCTGCGCGACGTGGCCGCCGGCGCACAGGTGTCACTGGGCGCCGTACAGCACTATTTCCGCACCAAGGATGAGATGCTGCTGTTCGCCCTGAACTACATCAGCGAGCGCGGCACCGACCGCGTACACCAGAGCCTCGGCCAGGGCGAGCAGCCGTCCCGCACGGTGCTGCGCGACATCCTGGCCGAGCTGGTGCCCACCGACGAGCGGCGCCGCACCGAACTACGCATCTCGACCGCGTTCACCGCGCGCGGGAGGCGGCGGCGCTGTTCGCGCTGGCCGACGGGCTCGGCACACAGGTGCTGATCGGGCGCACCGATCCGGACGAGGCGCTCGCCGTCCTGGACGAACACCTGGCCCGGCTCTTCACCGACCCCTGACAGGCGCGGGACACGGCCACCGCTTCAGCTGATCTCCGGCCCCGTACGGGTCAGTCCCTGGCCGGTGCCGACGCCGCACAGCAGCATGTCGACCACGCGGGTGGCGGCGGCGTCGGGCTCGCACTCGCGCATCCGCGCGGCCACCCCGATGAGCGCATAGAAGATCCACTTGGCCCAGGCGAGATCGGCGTCGGCGCGCAGCACGCCGCTCTCCTGGGCCCTTCGGAGCAGATGGTCGCAGCGTCGCTCGACGTCGGCATGCGCATATGCCGGCCCGCCACCGTCCGGCCCGATCAGGTCGAGCGCGTACGGCCACTGCCGCTTGACCCGCAGCACGTTGACCGTGATCTGGTAGAGCGCGACCAGCGGCGGGGTGGTCTCGGGATGGGCGGCGTCCACAGCAGCGTCGAACTCGCGGGCCGCCACCGCGGACAGCGCTTCCAGCAGCGCCTCGCGGGAGGCGAAGCGCCGGTGCACGGTCGTGCGCGCCACCCCCGCGGCCTCGGCGATCTGCTCCATGCTCGCCGCCGGATCCTCGGCGAACACCCGCTCCGCGGCCTCCAGGATCGTCCGCACCGTGCGTTCGGCGTCGGAGCGCAGCCCCCTGGTCCTCTCACTCACGCCCGCAAGGATACGGCATCGCTTCGGTTAACCATGAACTTGCAACAATTTTGTGCAAGTCATATAGTTTCTAGCGACATCAGTGATGCGGGTAGCAGTGGGAGATGGCATGGACATGCAGCTCACCGGCAAGACGGCCGTCGTGACCGGCGCGAGCAAGGGCCTCGGCCTGGCGATCGTGCGGGCGCTGACGAACGAGGGCATGCGGGTCGTCGGGGCGGCACGCACGATCACCCCCGAACTCAAGGAGAGCGGCGCCACCGCCGTGGCGGCCGACCTGTCCACCGCGCACGGGCCCGGCGAGGTGATCGCGCAGGCGCTCGCCGAACTGGGCGAGATCGACCTGCTGGTCAACAACGTCGGGGGCGGAGAGCCGACCCCCGACCTCGCCGGCGGGCTCGCGGCCATGGGCGACGACCTCTGGCAGCACACGTACGACCTGAACCTCTTCAGCGCCGTACGCGCCACCCGCGCCGCCCTGCCCAGCCTGCTGCGGCGGCGCGGCAGCGTGATCAACATCTCCTCCGTGTCCGCGAGGATGCCGAGCGCCGGGCCGATGCCGTACTCGACGGCCAAGGCGGCGCTCACCGCGTTCGGCAAGGCGCTGGCCGAGGAGGTCGGCCCGCGGGGCGTGCGGGTCAACACGATCTCCCCCGGTGGCGTCCGCACCCCCATGTGGGAGGCTCCGGACGGGTACGGTGCGCTGCTCGCCGGCTTGAACGGCATGGAGCTGGAGCAGTTCCTGGCGGGGCTGCCGGCCGCCACCGGCGTGACGACCGGCCGATTCATCGAACCCGAGGAGATCGCCACGCTCGTCACCTGGCTGGCCTCACCCCACGCCGCCAGCGTCACGGGAGCCGACCACATCATCGACGGCGGCGCCATCAAGACGGCATGAAGCCCCGACACCCCGGACCACGTGGGCGAGGAGGAGCACGCGCCCGCGCCACCCTCATCGCCACCGCCGAGATCCCGGCGACCTGACACCCCGCGAGCCTCCACCCGCGCCTCAGTTGCGGGAGGCGCCGCTCCAGAAGCGGTAGCCGTGGTCCTTGACGAAGCCGGCACGCTTCCAGGGACCGGAGGTCAGGGAGTGCACGTACCATCCGGCCTGCCCCCGGTCGTCGCGCAGACGGGGCCAGACCGCCCTGCCGCCACCGTTGCCGGGGTCGCCGGTGGCGGCGAAGCGCACCCAGGTTCGGGTGAGCCGCCCGGCGAGGGCGGCCTGCCGGGGCGTCAGCTTGGTGAACAGGTCCAGGTCGAACAGGTACGGCAGTTCGGACATGTGCTGCGCGGCGGCCGGGAAGCTCGGCTTCGGGTAACCCGCGAACCAGGGAGTCCGCTGCTCGGCGAACTCGAACATGCGCACGGACGTATGGCGCGACATCGCGCGCGCGGTGTCGAGGGTCGGGACCGACCAGTTCGAGTCGGTCCTCACCTTCGCCAGTTGCTTGCCCGCCGAGCCACCACGCAGCGGGTAACGCCTCAGCACCGCGCGGGCCCTGTCGCCGTACGCCTGCCGGATCGCGGGTTCGTACTCCTCGGCCCGCATGGGCTTGCCGGTGGCCAGCTCCAGCCCGAGGATCATGCCGTTCTCCTCGTCGTGGTTGACGCCGTACAGGACGGGGACGCGGTTGAACCGTCCCCTACGCAGTGCCTCGTCGACCGGCAGCGGCAGCGCGGGCGTGCCGCTGATCGGACGCGGCTCCCGTTCCGTGCCGTACGCCTTCAGCAACGTGCTCATCGGCACCTCGCGCAAGCAGTCCGCCACGTCGAACGCATCGGCGCAGCCCACCTTCCCGATCACCTCGTCGCTCTCGGCCTGGGCCCGCGCCCTCGTCCGGGAGGCGCTGCCCGGCGTGCCGCAGGGCGCGCTCTGGACGATCGCCCGCTGGAACAGCCCCGCCGAGGCCGGGGAGGCGAGGTGGCCGCAGACGGAGAAGCCGCCGCCCGACTCGCCCATGATCGTCACATTGCCCGGGTCACCGCCGAACGCCGCGATGTTCCTGCGCACCCAGCGCATCGCCGCACGCTGGTCGTCCAGCGCGAGCCCGCCCGACTCCCTCAGGGAAGGATGGGTGAGGAAACCGGCGACGCCCAGGCGGTAGTTCAGCGAGACCACGATCGCGCCATCGGCCGCGAGGCGGTCGGCGCCGTACAGGTCGCCCATGCCGAACATCATGCTGCCGCCGTGGATCCACACGATCACCGGCAGCTTGCTCCGCCCGTTCACGGGCGTGGTCACGTTGAGGTTCAGGCAGTCCTCGTCGGTGCTGGGCTTTCCGATGGGGTATCCGGCGGGCTGGGCGCACACGTTGCCTGGCTCGGTGGCGTCGCGGACGCCCTTCCATGAGGGCCCGGGGCGCGGCGCCGCGAACCGGGCGGCGGTGGCATAGGGGATGCCCTGGAAGGAGCGCACCTTCGGCCCCACCGTCCCACGCACCTCACCCTGCGCGGTGACCACGCGCGAGGGGTCACCGGTGGCCGCGTGGGCGGCCGGCGCGCATGCGGTGAGCAGCGCGAGGCCGAGGCCGGCCGAGGCGATCGTGTTCTTCATGTCCGTCTCCCAGTCCTGCGAGCGATGACGCTCGAACGGCGTCGATCAAGCGGTGCGAGGACCGTAGCCCGATTTGCACGATCGAGTCAAACGATCGCGCAAAACGGATGCATGAAACGTACGTACTAGAACCTTGGTAGGGTCTTCCGCATGGGAAACCGTGAGGACCTGCTCGCGAGCGCCAAGCAATGCCTGCGCGAGAAGGGCTACGACCGCACCAGCGTGCGCGACATCGCCACGGCGGCCGGCGTCAGCACCGCCGCGATCGGCTATCACTACCGATCCAGGGAGGCCCTGCTCACGCAGGCCCTGTTCGAGCTGCTGGACGAGTGGGCGGACAACCTCGGCCGTACGCTCACCCCAAGCCCGGCCTCCGGCGACGACACGTCCCGCGCCTACCATCACATGTGGGACGGCCTCGTCGAGCAGTTCGCCGCCCACCCGGACCTCTGGTTGGCCACGGTCGAGCTGTTTCTGCAGGCCCAACGGCAACCCGACCTCCGCACCCGCCTGGCGGAGGGCGTGGCGGAGGGCTGGCGCGGCATGGCAGGAATTCTGCAGAGCATGCCGGAGAACGACGTCTCCGAACGTTCCGCCCGCACGCTCGGGATGGTCCAGACGGCGCTCATGGCGGGCGTGATGATCCAGAGCCTCAGCGACCCGGCGAACGCCCCCACCGCGGACGAGGTCCTGGAGGGGCTACGAGCCCTGGGCGAGCTCGTGGGCCCCCAGCCCGACGAGACCACGTGAAGCCCGCACCGGCAACGTCAGCCTGAACGGCGGCCCTCGCCGGCCTCACCACCACGAGCGCAGACCGCGCGTGACTCAGGCACCTGCCCTTTCCTCACGCAGAATCAACGCCAAGAACGTGACCAGCACCGCGCCGGCCACATAGTGCAGGATCGGGCCGTACAGGATGATGTCCCAACCACCGAATCGCATGGTGTCCGTACAGCCGTCCGAGATGATCTGAACGGCGTAGGGAATGGTGAACACCCCGGCGATCACCACGAACAACGCCGCCGTCAGCCGCGCGGCGGCTACGCCCCACCTGCCCCGAAGAGCGAGAACCGCACACAGACCAAGCGCCATCACCGCGGTGGGCCAGCCGTTCAACTCCGCAGAGATCGTGCGCCAGTTGACCTCTACCAGCAGGCCGACATCCGTGAGAACAAGCGGCTCGGCACTCAACGGGCAGGTGAGAGCTTCCATTGAGTAGGTCGGCCCTTCGGGGAAGTACCACGAGAAAGTACGCAAGGCGGGGGCCGCCAGAGCCGCCGAAGTCAGCAAGGGCACTCCCCAGCGCGGGGGAATCTCCGATAACGGAAGCAAGATCGCCACCACGTGATCGTAGAGGGAGGCGCCCAGCTTAGCGGCCGTCGCAAATGTCCCTGCTCAACGGGAGGGGCGGGCTTGGTGTTGCTCCAGCCCGCGTCCAGGACCGCCCGGTAGCTCAGCATCCTGCCGGGCGCCTGCCACTTCTGGCTCTTGGGGCCTGGTTCGAGCTGGATGTCACGGCTGCCCAGGACCTTGCCGGTCTTCTGGTCGAAGAGCAGGGCCCGCTGGATCTTTCCACGGCCATCGGCGCTGTCGAACGTGACCGCGAGGCCGACCGCCGACCGGCCGAGCGGATCTGTGACGGCGCCCAGCTGCCGCACGCCCGGATAGTCGGTGATCAGGCGCGTCGGCGGCGTGCGGACCGAGCCGGCGGGATACGTACCGGTGGATCTCCGGGCCGGTGACGGCCGTTAGCGGCCGGACACAACGCATTCCACGTATGTTGCGCGTCACGGAAGCTGCGGCCAGAGGTGCAGCCAGCGATCGATGAGCGCTTTCACCGGCCCCTCCGCCAGCTGATCAGCGATCAACCGCCAGGACCTCCGAAGCCAGGCCATCCGGATCCCACAGCGGGTCATCAGCGGGACCGAGATCAGCGATCAACAGCGCTCGAAGGTTGAACCGGCTCACGTTCGCGTTCCGCGTGAGATAGCCGGCCCGCTCGGCGCCGTCGAGGGCCGACAAGGCGACCCTCGCCCAGATCCGCCGCGCCTCCCCCTGGCCACGATCCTGCGCGTAGACCAGATTGTGCTGCCACGCCGCCAGCCACGAGTTGACGTAGTCGCTGCCGAACTCGACACCTTCCATACTGCTCATCGTCTTGCACCTACCGCTTCCCGGCCCTACCCGTTCGGCGAGCAGGTCGTGATGCGGTTCGCGTCGCGCCCCTCGGCCGGTCACGTGCCAGGAACCCGGTATGACACCTCCATCCGCGCGGCCTCGTCGATCTCCTCTGGCGTCAGCAGGACGGCCGTCTTCGTTCGTACGGCCCCGGACGCCGATATCGTGAGTCCCACAGCGGCCGAAGCCGCGTTGTTCGGCAGGTCGAGAATCACATACGTGTCTGTCTCGCCGAATGCGAAATACATCTGCTCGACCCGGCCGCTGACGCTTTCCGCCATGCGCTCCACCGCTTGCCGGCGTCCGGTGCCGCCATCATGCAGTACGCCTTTGAGGCCGTCTGCGGTGTAGGTCGCCTGAATCAGATACTTGGGCATGGTCGAGCCCCTCTTCTCGGGCCGCCCTGCGCCGGGGCGGCCATGACATTCACGGGGTCGACGTTCTCGGCTTAGGGTGACGGTAATCCCACCCGCTGTACTGCTTTTCCCCTGCCACACTCGTACGCTGCGAAGGTGCCCGCGCCGCCGAGACGCGGGCAAGGCACCCGGGTTGTCATCGGTGGCGAGGTCACCGGGTGGCCGGGCGGCGAGGGCGAGGCCGGCGCAGCACCGTGCCCGGCCGCGCGCCGGTGGGCGAGCCGTCGGCGAGTACGGCGACGCCGGCCACCAGGACGGCGGCGAAGCCGGTGGACAGCTGCCAGGGATCCGTGTAGGTCGAACGGTCGGCGACGGTCCCGGGGTCGAAGACGGCGATGTCGGCCACCGCTCCCTCGGCGAGGCGGCCGCGGTCGGCCATTCCCAGCCGCCGGGCCGGTAGCCCGGTCATCTTGCGTACGGCCGCGGGCAGGTCGAGCACGCCGAGTTCGCGAACGTACCGTCCCAGCACCCGCGGGTAGGTGCCGAAGCTGCGCGGGTGCGGCAGCCCCGCGCCCTGCGGCCGCAGCACCCAGCCGTCGCTGGCGACCGACACCATCGGGTGGCGCAGCACCGTGACGACGTCCTCCTCGCTCATCGCGTGGTTGACGATCTTCACCGAGGCGCGGTGTGCAGCGAGGACCCGCAGCGCGGCCTCCGCCGGATCGGTGCCCTCGCGCCGCCCGATCTCGGCGATGCTGTCGCCGACGGCACCGCTGTAGGGTCCGTCCGCCAGCTCGGCGAGGATGACGCCCTCGGGGTCGACGTCGCGGCCGAAGCGGGCTCTCAGGCCCTCGGCCACCCGTTCGCGATCGGCGGGGTCGGCCAGCCTGTGCAGCAGGGCGGGAGGCCCGCCGTCCATGCTCCACAGAGGGAGCCGCGAGGTCAGGGTGGTGCTGGAGGCGGTGTACGGGTACACGTCGGCGGCGGCGTCCACGCCGCGCTCCCGCGCCCGGTCCAGTTCGGCGAGCGCGGTGACGACGGAGCCGTGGTTCTCCGGTCCCATCGCCTTGAGGTGGGAGATCTCCAGCCGGCCGCCGGCGGCCTCCGCCGCGCCCAGCGCCTCGCGTACGGCGGGCAGCAGCGCCCCCGACTCGTTGCGCATGTGCGTCGAGTACAGCAGGCCCGCCGCCGCCGCTTCGGCCACCAGCGCGCGTACCTCCTCCTCGGCGGCGAAGGAACCCGGAACGTAGATCAGGCCGGTGGAGAAGCCGTAGGCGCCCTGGGCCGCCGCCGCGCGGAGCAGCGCGCGCATCGCGCCGAGCTCGGCGGGCTCGGGAGGCCGTTCGGCTCCCTCCATGACGGCGACCCGCAGCGCCGCGTGCCCGACCTGCAACGCCAGGTTGACGGCGGGCCGCGCGCCGGACACCGTGGCCGCGAATCCTTCGGTGTCGGTGAAGTCCCACCCGGTCTCGGGAGCGAGGAAGTCGCTCCACTCGCGCAGCAGGCCCGCCGGATCCTGCGGGAACGGCGACCACCCGCAGTTCCCCGTCACCAGGGTCGTCACTCCTTGGTGGAGCTGGGTGGTGGCCTGGGGCCAGCCTTCGATGCTGAAGTCGGCGTGCGAGTGCAGGTCGATGAAGCCGGGCGTGACCGCCAGACCCGAGGCGTCGACGGTGGTGCGGCCCTTCGGCGGGTCGCCGCCGGCGGGGCGGGCGATCCGGGTGATCCGCCCGCCGTCGAGGCCGAGGTCCGCCCGGTAGCCGGGGGCGCCGGTGCCGTCGATCAGGGTGCCGCCACGGACTACGGTGTCGTGCTCCGTCACTGTGCTCATCCTCCAGGTGTCGCGACGTCCAGCAGGCCGTATCCCGGTCTCATGGGGACAGGAGGAGCAGGATGACCGTGTACATCAGGCAGGCCGGGACCAGCAGCAGCCACCCCGTGATCATCATGTTCGGCAGGTTCGAGGAGCGGGCCAGGCCCATCGCGCCGACCATGTTGCCGTTGGGGAAGGGGCCGTAGGTGTCGGCCTTGGAGGCGAACAGCAGCACGACCGTCCACGCGCCGACGCCGACGCCGATGTGGGCGGCCAGGTCGCCGAAGACTTTGTCGAGCAGCACCACCTGGGCCGCCGTCGCCCCCGGCACGCCGACCCAGCCGAGCAGCGCGATGAGGATCGTGAACACGAAGGGGGAACTGCCCGCCAGGCTCTCGCCGTACATGTCCAGGATCACCTTGAAGGGCGCGAGCTTGTCGATCGTGATGAACAGCCCCGCCAGCAGCCAGAAGAGCAGGAAGATGCTGATCAGCCGGGATGCGCCCCGGTAGAGATGTTCAATGATCTCCTTGGGGCCGAGGCCGCTCGCCAGGCCGGTGACGACGCCGAGCACCGGCAGGGCGAGCAGCGGGAACGCCGTCCCCGCCATGGTGACGGTCGCGTAGACGACGCTGGCGAGCAGCACGATCAGGAAGGCGGCCGTGGCCCGGCCCGTGCCCGCGGCCGGCTCGTCCGCGTCGGTCGCCGCGCCGACCTCGGCCTCGCTGTAGAAGTCGTCGGCGCGCTCGGTCCTGCGCTGCATCCACGGGACCACGATGAGCCCCATGATCAGCGAGAGCACCGCGAGCGGTGCGGCTCCGTAGCCCAGGTAACCGAGGTAGCCGATCCCGGCCGCATCCATGATCGCCACGTTGGACCCCGCGAAAGGCGCGACGGTCAACCCGGCGCAGCCGCCGATGAACATCATCGACGCGGTCGCCGACCGGGTGAAGCCCATTCGCGCGGTGATCGGCAGCAGGATGGGAGCCGCGATGGCGAGCGCGCCTGCCAGCGTGCCGAGGCTGGCCACCAGCAGCAACGAGGCCACCATGACGCCCAGGATCACGGCGGAGCGGCTCCTCTCGCCCACGACGCGCATGACCCCGCGCACGATGGTCGCGGCCACGCCGGTGACCTTCAGGATCTCGCCGACGCCGGACCCCAGCATGATGATCAGTCCGATCATCGTCACCTGGTCGGCCAGGGAGTCTCCGAGCAGCGCGCCGACGTCGAGCGGCGGCATCTGGGCGACCAGTACCCCCGACAGCAGGGCGACGACCGTGGCGATCACGATGTCCATGCCGAGCAGGGACAGCAGTGCGTACAGCGCGATCGGCAGCAGGCCCCAGAGGGTCGGGCCGTTGGCGAGGAAACCGGCGCAGACCGAGGCGACCAGGCCGATCAGGGCGATGATGTTGGTCAGCCTGCGGCGCCCGGGGGAGGTTTCGACGGCATAGGCGTTGGCGTCGTTCTTGGGGGAGGTGCCGGAGGAGGTGCTCATGTGCTTTCTCTCTGCGCGGGGTTCAGGCAGCTGATCCCGCCGTGGCAGGGTCCGCTGCGGGTGGGGAGCCGCGACGGGCGGACGTGGCCGGGGCGGTGATCGTGGTTTCCTTCAGCCGGTTCTCGCCGATGAAGGCGGCGTCGACGGTGTGACCCAGTCCAGGCCCGTCCGGTACCCGGACGACGCCCTGGTCGGCGACGACCTCCGGCTGGACGACGTCGCGGGCGTAGTACTTGGCCGAGGCCGACACGTCGGAGGGAAGGGTGAATCCCGGGAGGCTGGAGAGGGCCACGTTGGCGGCGCGGCCGATGCCGAATTCGTGCATGCCGCCGCACCACACGTCCACGCCGTGCTCCCGGGCGAGATCGTGGGCCGCCACGGCGGCCGTGAGCCCGCCCATCCGCGACACCTTGATGTTGAGCACCCGGCCGGCTCCCAGCGCGAGCGCCGTGCGCAGGTCGTCGAGGGTGTCGACGGACTCGTCGAGGCACACCGGCGTCCGCACGCCGCGCTGCAGGGCGGCGTGGGCGACCAGGTTGCGCGGCGCGAACGGCTGCTCGATCATCAGCAGCCCGAAGTCGTCCAGACCGCGGAGCACGGCGAGTTCCTCCGCCGTCTCGCCATAGGCGCCGTTGGCGTCGACGTGGATCGCCAGGTCCGGGAAGGCCTCGCGGACCAGCCGTACCGGCTCGGTGTCCCAGCCGGGGGCGATCTTCAGCTTGACCCTCGGGTAACCGGCGTCGATCTGGCGGCGTACCTGGTCGAGGAGTGCGTCGTAGGTGGGTTCGATGCCCAGCGACACCCCCGCCACGACCTCGCTGCGGGTCCCGCCCAGCGCCTTGGCCAGAGGGACACCGCGGATCTCCGACCACAGGGCCCAGCCGGCGGCGTCGACGCCCGCGATCGCGAAGCGGTTGCCGCGTACCTTGCGCCACAGCCGGGCCAACTCCGCCGGGTGTTCCCAGACGGCGTCGACGACGGAGGGCAGCAGGTAACGTTCTGCGATGTGCCAGCAGGTCTCGGTGGTCTCCGGGCAGTAGAAGGGGTCGGACGGAGACGCGATCTCACCCCACCCCTCGGCTCCCGACTCCTCCACCAGCCGTACCAGGATGTGATCCAGGTGGGTCTTACGATGGGAACTGGTCTGGAACGCGTGCACCAGCGGCAGCCGCACGAGGTGCAGTGACGCTTCGACGATGCGCATGGTTCAGTCCTCCAGATAGTTGCCGAGGGCGTGGCTGAGCCGGTCGCGCTCCGCGAGCCTGCGCCGGGCGCCCTTCGAACTGGCGGTGGCCAGGGTGGTCAGCAGGTGCACGACCGCGGCGACCGCCGTGGGAGAGTCGGCGTAGGAGGCACTGTCGGTCCGTACGACGATGGTTTCGGCCGCGATGGAGGCCAGGGGCGCCCGCGCGTCGTCGGTGATGGCCACCACCGCGCCGCCGGCCTCGGCGAAGTGCCGGGCGACGACGACCGTCTCGCGGCGGTATCGGCGCAGCGACACCGCGACCAGCACGTCGTTCTGGCTCACCTCGCTGAGCACGTCGAGGACCCGCACCACGGCGCCGTCGACGAGGGTGACGTGGGAGAGTCCGGCGGACAGGTCGGTGGCCAGCAGCGAGGCGTAGGCGAACGACTTGCCGTACCCGGTGACGAAGCGCCGCCGCGCGGCCACCACGGCGGCGGCGGCCCGGGTCGCGGACCCGTCGGCGGTGATCCGCTCCAGGGCCTCGCCGAGATTGCGGGTCTCCTGCTCGATGACCTTCTGCTGTAACGCCTCGGCCGACGAGCGGCGTTGCAACCGGGCGCCGAAGCGCTCGCCGGGGCTGCTCAGCCTCCGGTTCTCGGCATGGGCGAGTTCGAGGTCGCCTGTCGTCACAGGGCACGCTCCAAGCGGTAAAGGGCGGTCTGGGGGGTGTGCGGCACGCAGGACACGGCCGCCCACCCGTCATCCATCAGCGGTCCGAGTACGGCTGCCAGATCGGTGCGCACCCGTGCACCGTGGAGCGGGTCTCGCTTGGCGAGGGCGGTGAAGTCGGACGGGATCGGCAACCAGATCCGGTCGCCGTCGGGAACCGGGCGGGCCCAGTCGCCCAGGTCAGCGGGGGGATCCTGGGCGGGTACGCGGGGTCCCGGAGCGATGCCGAGATCCCAGTCGACGAGGAGGCGGTCGGAGCCGTCGTCGTAGAAGCCGCCGTGGAACCAGCGTGCGACCGCGCCCAGCACATCCAGGTTGAAGTGCGCGTTACGTGCGATCAGGGGGTCGTAGGTCCAGCGCATCCGGGTGACGCCCCAGCCCAGCGCGACCTCGCGCTGGGCCGACTTGAGCGCCCGGCCCAGCCCGCAGCCCTGGTGGCTGGGGTGGACCACGGCCGCCTGGGAGTAGTGGTAGGAGCTGGTCCCGTCGGTGGCCTGGAAGCCGAAGGCGAAGGCGATGACGCGGTCGCCGTCACGCGCGCCGACGACGGAGCCGCCGTTGTCGCGCAGGGCGGTGAGCAGTCGCGGGCTGGCGCCCTGGCGCAGGTCGGTGTAGCCGAACACGTCCCGGTAGAGCGTGGTCGCCTGACCGAGCTCGTCCGGGGTGGTGAGGGTCCTGGCCACGGGCGTTGTGGTTGACGTCATGAGGACGGGGTGCTCCTGCAGCGAACGAGGGTGATGTCGGGGATTCGTACCTTAAAGTCGCATCTAGAGTAGGTATCAAGATGCCGTCAATACTGTCAATGCTGGCTGAGCTGCGAATAATCGCGAAATAGACGCTGAAGCCACGCGCCAGCCGGGCCATAGCGACGGATATACGTCACGTATCATGCTCTGCAACGCAGGGGCGGCCCGCGCCGGGTCGCCTGCCCTCCAACCCCCGAGGACAGCAGATGATCAGCGTCGGATCCCCCCACGACGGTGCGGCGGGCACCCCGGTCACCGGGCTTCGTGAGGCAGCCCGGGCGCGCGCGGCGGAGATGACGGAACGGGTGCGCCGCTACGTGGAGCACGAGACCCCCACCGGCGACGCCGAGGCGCTCAACGCGCTCGCCGACCTGCTGGTGGCCCGCTACACCGAACTCGGCGGCGTCGCCCGCCGGGTCGCCGAGCCCACCGGCGACCACGTCACGGCCGACTTCCCCGGCTCCCCCGGACGAGCGGACGAGGCTCCGCTGCTGTTCATCGGCCACCACGACACCGTGTGGCCGAAAGGCCGCCTGGCAGGGCCGATGCCGTGGCAGGTGACGGAGTCGGCCGAGCACGGCATCCTCGCCCACGGGCCCGGCGTCTTCGACATGAAGAGCGGCCTGGTGGTCCTGGAGACGGCCCTGGAAGTGGCCGCGCGCACCGGCGTCCGGCACCGGCCGGTGCGCGTGGTCGTGGTGGCCGACGAGGAGATCGGCTCCCCCACGTCCAGCACCCTGGTCAGGGAACGCGCGGAGGGCGCGTTCGCCGCACTCGGCTTCGAGTCCCCGCACCCCGGCGGCGCGCTCAAGCGCGGGCGGCGCGGCAGTACCCGGCTGCGGCTGAGCGTGCACGGGCGCGCGGCACACGCCGCGCTCGACCCCGAGAAGGGGATTTCGGCGATCGACGAGCTGGTCGACCAACTCGTCAGGGTGCGCGAGGTCGTCGGCAGGCATTCCCAAGGAGTCCTGTGCAACGTCGGCGCGCTGTCGGGCGGCGGCAAGACCAACGTGGTGCCCGAACGCGCCTCGGCCGACATCGGGCTGCGCTTCGCCGACGCCGCCGTGGAAAGCGCGGTGCTCGCCGAGCTGACCGCCCTCGCGCCGGTGCGCGAGGGGGCGGGGGTCCGGGCGGAGATCCTGTCCAGCAGGCCCACCTGGACCTCCGACGGCCACGACGACCCCTTCAGCGCCGCCGTACGTACGGCGGGGCAGCGGCTGGGCCAGGACATCGCCGCCGAACCCGCCGCGGGGGCCGCCGACACGAACACGGCCGGCTCGCTGGGCCTGCCCACACTCGACGGATTCGGTCCCCTCGGGGCGGGAGCGCACGCGCTGCACGAGCGGATCGTGCTGTCCACCCTGCCCGAGCGCGCGGCCCTGGTCGCCGGAATCCTCGCCGAGCTCTGACCACCTCCCCGGCACGCGCGCGGTGAGCATCCACGCTGAGCCGCGTCAACTCACGGCCACAGGTTAGGAACAGGTCGGCCAAGGCTCCGTACACATCGAAGCGCCAACCGCGCCCAGGACCACGCGGCACAACTGGAACTGCTCAAGGCAGCCGACTGTCGCCGGTGGCCATCGGGGCGTTCCACCGGGTTCGGAAACGGCGTGGTTGGCCGGCGATCACAACCACCTCGACCAAGCGCGGCCGGCGGACCATGCTTTTCGGCTCGACGCGGACGCATCGGCTCGACGCGGACGCACGACGACCGCTGGATCACAATCCGCCTGGATCCTGCGCTCCATCCACGACCGCCTGCGCGAAACCATCCACCGACGTCCGTTATGGTCGCCTGGGTACCTTACCCATGTAATATTCAATATAAGAGACGAAAAATCAATAGGAGGTGGCGATGGCCATCACTTACCTTGGCGGCCACGAGCGGAGGCTGACCGATGCGCTGATCTGCTTCAACCAGATCTTCCTGGCCACTGCGATAGTGGGCTTCACCGTCGCCGGAACGAGCCTCGGGATCATCCCCGCCTGGCACACCTGGCTGGGATATCTGACCTCCGGACTGATGATCGTCTTCTCCTCGCCGACTCCGTACACCATCGGCGGCGCCAGCCGCTTCGCGCTGGCCGGCTTGATCGCCGCGTTCGGGTAGGGGGCCTGGATCCTCTCCTACAGCATCGCCCTGCTGAGCATCTGATCTCATGCGGTGCCGGTAGAACGGCTCAGCAGTTCGCGGGCCAACGCCTCACCCCACCAGCACTCGATCCGGTCGGGCGACCACGAGCGTTCGATGCGGAGCGTGGTGTAGACGTCGACGTTACACAGGGCGGCATAGATGTCGATGGCGGTGGGGACGTCCAGTCCGGGGCGGAGCGTGCCGTCCGGCCAGGAGGTGAACACCTGAGTGCGGTGCTCGCCGGCCTGGCGACGGCTCCGCAGGTAGAAGTCCTCGAAGTCGGGTTCGGTACGGCCCGCGTCACGGATCAGCACGATGAGATCACCCGCGCGCTCGAAAAGGCGCCGGTCATAGCCCGCCATCGCGGCCAGGTGCCGCCGGGGATCGGTGGTGGCCTCCAGTTCGTCGATCATCTGGGGCACGTCCGCGGCCAGGTTCGCGGCGTCGGCCAGCGCCCAGACCAGTCCCGCCTTGTTCTCGTACGCCGCGTACACGGTCGGAACGGCGACCCCCGCCTCCCGGGCGACGTCGCGCACGGTGGTCGCCGCCCATCCCTGGGACAGGAACAGCCGGCGCGCGGCATCGGCGATCTCCGCCCGCGTCTGCTTCGCCTGCGCCACGCGGCGCAGCGAGTTGTAGCGGCGCCGCCCTGTCTCGTGCTCCATGATTGCACCCCGTCTTTCCGTGACTTATATTCAATATATGCTTCGTCAACTCAACTGGTGGTCGCCGTGACCACCACCAGTCTGGCGGGTGTCGCAGGCATCGGATTCGTCCTGCTCGCGATCATCATCAACGTCATCTACGTCCGCGCCGGACTCCCGCAGCCCACCTCCGGCCAATCCTTGGACGCGGTCACCGACGCGCTGGCCGGCGTCGGCAAGCGGATCAACGCGCCCTCGGTCTTCGTCCCGGCCTCCTGGCTGTTCACCACCGTGTTCGCTGCCGGGCTGCTCGCCGCGCTCTGGCGAGGCGACCAGACCGCCGGCAACGCCTGGGCCCTGGTCGGCTTCGCGGGCGTCCTCATGCAGAACGCCACCTTCATGGTGGTCGAATCGCTGCGGTTCGGGGCGGCCGCGGCCGCCCGGCATCACCGCGGCTCGGTGGCAGGACTGTGGGCGTTCGGCAACGTCCTGTTCGGGTTCAACCAGGTCTTCCTGGCCATCGCGGTGCTCGGCTTCACCGCCGCCGGAGTGGGCCTCGCGTTCATCCCCGCCTGGCACGCGTGGCTGGGCTGGATCAGCGCGGCCCTGCTGTTCATCTCCTCGATGGCCGCCCCGTACAACGCCGACGGCACCAACCGTATCGCGGTGACAGGCCTGCTCGGCTGGCTCGGCTGGGCCTCCTGGATCGTCGCCTACAGCATCGCTCTGCTGAACATCTGAGGAAGGAACAAGAACGTGATACTTGTAACCGGGGCCACCGGCCGGATAGGCGGCCGGGTCGTTCACGAACTGACCGCGGCAGGCGCCACCGTGCGGGCGCTCACCAGACGTCCCGACGAGGTTCAGCTGCCCGGCGGCGCCGTGGCCATGCCCGGCGATCTCCGGGTGGCGGCGTCCGTCGAGCCGGCGTTCGAGGGTGTGGATGTGGCCTATTTGTTCCCCGTGCCCGGATGGCCCATCGCCGACCTGCTGGCGCTCGCGCGCAAGGCCGGCGTACGCCGGATCGTCCTGCTGTCCTCGGCGACGCTCCCCGGCGGGCCCAGCCTGATCGAGCAGCAGCATCGAGCCAATGAGGACGCCGTACGCGCCTCCGGCATGCTCTGCACGTTCGTCCGGCCGACCGCGTTCATGGCCAACGACCTGTCATGGGCGCCCTCGATCCGTGCCGGGGACACGGTGTACAACGCCTTCCCTGACGCCTCGCTGGCACCGGTCGACGAACACGACATCGCCGCGGTTGTCGCCGCCGCGTTGCTGGACGACGACCGCGCGGGCCACACGTACGAACTGTCCGGGCCGGAACCCCTGACCACCGTCGAACGGGTTGAGATCCTCGGCGAGGTTCTCGGGCGGCCCCTCCGCTTCACCGAGCTGTCTCCGCAGGAACTCCGTACAGCCCTCGTCGCCCACCATCCACCCGCGGTCGCGGATGCCATGATCGGCGTTCTGGCCGCCGCCTCCGGCACGACCGCCCCGATCCTCCCGGGGGTACACCAGGCCACCGGCGGCCCGCCGAACACGTATGCCGAGTGGGCCGGCAGACACGCTGATCGCTTCCGGTGAAGCCGAAGCGAGCGGACGACGATGCCGATGGCCGCTCTGTAAGCCGCCCCCATGACACGACCGATGAAAGGTGCATGACATGGCCGCCAGCCACTCCGGCAGGGCCGCCGGGCCGACAAAACCGTACCCTGCGGGCCGGATCGTCCGGGCGGGCAACACGATCGTCGGTGTGCTCATCCGCGCCGGCCTGATCCCCCGTGGCTATCTCCTGACCACCCGGGGCCGCAAGAGCGGCCGCCTGCGCACCCAGCCGGTGGCACTCGTCGAACATGAGGGCAGGCGCTGGTTGGTCGCCCCCTATGGGGCGGTTTCCTAAGTGCTCAACGCTCGCGCCGCCGGAAAGGTGATCTTGCGCCGCCGGTTCACCACACGTGCCTACACCATCCGGGAACTCGCGCCCATGGAGGCCGGACCCGTCCTGAAGCGCTATGTGGGCTTCTCGGCCCCCGCCCGACCGTATTTCCAGGCCACCAGGGACTCTCCGGTGGAGGACTTTATCGCCGAGGCCGGCCGCCACCCGGTGTTCGAGCTCACCCCGCTCGACGGCGACCCCGTCTCCGTGGTCTGTAGAGTGCCGAAATGACAAGAAGCGAGCGGCTCGCGGAGCAGTTGGACTGGCACTGGCGCAAGAACCTGCGGCCGCGGCTGGACGGTCTTACCGATGAGGAGTACTTCTGGGAGCCGGTGCGCGGCTGCTGGAGCATCCGCCCACGTGGCAGATCGGCCGCACCTATGTCGGCAGGTTCGGGAGAGTGGACGATGGACTACGCGTCCCCTGACCCGCTGCCGGCGCCGGTGACCACGATCGCCTGGCGGCTGGCGCACATCATCGTCTCGTGCCTGGGCTATCGGGTCGGATGGCACTTCGGCGGCCAGGACGTCGACTTCCAGACATTCGCCTACGCGGGGACCGCTGACGAGGCGCTGAAACAGCTTGATGAGATGTACGGGAGATGGAACACGGGAGTCCGTGAACTCTCGGACGCCGACCTGGACAATCCGCCCACGGTGGGTCCCGAGCGGTTTTCCATGGAGAACAGGGTCCTGCACGTCAACAGGGAGCTGATCCATCACGGCGCCGAGGTTTCCCTGCTGCGCGACCTCTACCGCTGGCAGGACTGAGCACTACCGCGCCGCATATGACTTCAGACATGGAGGTAGAAGGCCCCGGAGCACATCGAGCGTCCCACCACAACGCCTTGGCCGGGCTCACCGATGTGCACCCGTTCTCGCGATAGGCCCTACGCACCGCCCTTCGCTGGCCGTACAGCATCCGCGTCAGGGACATCGCCCAACCGCCACCTGAATTCGTAGACGTAGTGCGCTGGCTGGAGAGCCACACCAAACCGCTCGTCGCCTTGATCGATCACGGATCAGGAGCCGTGCTGACGCGACGCGTGCCGGCCCGCATCAACCAGACCAAGAAAGGAAACTCCGCCGCCGCGAACACCTCCAACCGCAAGCACATGGTCCTGAACAACGCCATGGGGTACGCCCGGAGGTCGGCGAACTGTCGTCCAACCCCCTCAAGGCCGTGAAGTGGGCCAAGCAGCGCACCCTTACGACGGTGGACCCGCGCGTCGTCATCAACATCAGCCAGGCTCGCCGTTTCCTCAAGGCGGTGGAGAATCACAGCGAGCGTGGCAGACGGCTCATTCGCCGGCAGCCGTCCGTCACGGCCCATCCTCGGCGGTCGGCCACACGTCGTCGGCGTCCGCTCGGCGTGGATGCCTGTAGCCCTGTCGGAGTACAGGGGGCGTACCGCCCGGGGTCGCCGTACACAGGTTCCGGTGTCGCCTGCCCGTTGAGTTGAGGCATTGATGTGCCCGTGACCTGCGGCGCCTCAGAAGAGCTGACAGACGCAGAGGATGGCGACGGGCAGGGTGGCAGACATCAGAGGAAGTCCTTCGCGAGTCGGATGGCCGGTAGAGCGACGCGGGCAGCGTCCGAGGTCACTGAGCGAGAGTCACAGGCCATAGGCGGCGAGGGCTCCGCCTGCGTAGGCGGCCAGCGGAGCGGCGATGTGCTCGGCGTCGCGGTGCACCCCCCGCAGCGTGTTCGAGGCGAACGAGCGCTGGAACTCCAGTCCCACGTAGGCGAGCCCTGGGTGAGTGGTGGAGATACCGTCGGCGTGCAGCGGCAGCCCGTTGGCGTCCAGGGCGCCGAGCGAGGCCAGATAGTTCAGATTCGGCAGGTAGCCGGTCGCGTAGATCACGACGTCAACGGGTTCGCGGGTGCCGTCCGCCCACACGACGTCGCGGCCTTCGAAGGCGGAGAGCAGGGGTCGCCGGTCCATCCGGCCGTCCGTGAGTGCGGCGGCGTAGTCGCCGGTGTCCATGACGAGAGTGCCGGTCGCGATGCGGGCCAGCCAGTGCGGCGGCAGGGAGTCGAAGCCGGTGGTGGTGTGCCAGTAGTGCGCGTCCTTGCCACCGACCACCTGCGGAAAGAACTGCAGCGGCTGGCGGGAGGCGATGGTGACGTCGGCCACCTCGGCGAGTTCGTAGGCGACCTGGACGGCGGAGTTGCCGCCACCCACCACCACGATGCGCTGTCCGACGTAAGGCTTGGGGTTGCGGTAGTCAGCCACGTGCAGGGCCTGGCCGGCGAATCCCTCCTGGCCGGAGAGCGCCGGCGTGTACGGGTTACCGAAGGAGCCGCTGGCGGCTACGACGCCTCTGGCCTGCAAGGTGTCGCCGTTCGCGGGATGCACCAGGAAGCCGCCGGCGCCGTCGGACTGGACCGCACTGACGCGTGTGCCGGTGCGGATCTCCACGCCGAGGCTGTCGGCGTAATGCCGCAGGTAGGCGACGACCTCGTCCCGGGTGGGGTAGTGATCGGGATCGCCGGGGAACTCGTGACCGGACAAGGCGCTGTAGGCGGCGGGCGAGAACAGCGTGAGGCTGTCGTAGTAGTTCGCCCAGGAACCGGTCGGCTCTTCGCCTGCTTCCAGGATCACGGGCGTGAGGCCACGCTGGAGAAGGGCATGGGCAGCGGCCAGGCCGGACTGACCGGCACCGATGACGATGGTGTTCATGCCGCCGCATCATATCCTCATATCCAGAAATCACAATATGATGTGGTGGGGGTGATGCTATGACCATGGCGACGAATGCGATCGAGCTGAGCACTGAAGCTCGCGGCTTTCTCAAGGCGCTGGCCAGCGAGACTCGCCAGCAGATCATGGAGCTGTTCGCCGGCGGCGTCGAGCTGACCGTCAACGAGGTGGCCGAGCGCATGTCGTTGGCCCAGTCGGCCACGTCCACCCATCTGGCGACCCTGCGTGAGGGCGGGGTGCTGGCCTCCCGGCGGGAATGGAAGACGGTCTACTACCGAGCCGACGGGACACGGATCCGCAAGGCACTCCTGGACCTGCACGCCAGTCTCAACGCCTGCTGCCCGCCGGAGGAGGAGGCGCCCGGTTGCGGGTGCGACTGACCGGTTCTCAGTCGCCGCCGCAGGAACATGACCCCTCCGCCCGTACGTGACGCACAGCGCCGCGAGCGTCCATGGCCACCGCGCAGCAGCCGGTGAGCAGCTCACGCAGCCGCCCGCGCGCTCGCTGCACGCGCGACTTCATCCCCGACACCGAGATGCCCAGGCGGCGCGCGGCCTCGCTCTGCGTCAGCCCCTCGTACTCCCGCTCGACCGCGAGCCGAGCACGCAGATTCCCGGCGCGAGCCAGGGCGCGGCCGTGCAGCCGCTCGCGCATGGCCAGCCACACCTCTGTCAGGTCATCAGTCTGTGCCGTCACCAGCCCGAACTCCTTCGTATGTACCGGAGGGGCCGAAGCCCCTCCGGTCCGGTCAGCAGCCGCAGGCATCCGGCGCGACCGTCGTGGCGACCTCGGCCGCCGCACCGGTCGCCTGCCGTGTCGCAGCAGGCGGGCTTGGCCTCAGGAGGGCAGCAGGAAGCAAGCTGCTCCTGGGTGCAGCAGGTTGTCATGATCGTTCCTTTCAGGTGGTGAATGTGTCATGAGAGAGACGCTGACCGCCGGCTGAGGACGCACCCTGCGCCGATTGTTTAGACATAGCTCTAATTTGACAAACATCGAATCTGCGAGGCAGACTCGACACTGCTTCGATAAGCATCTATCCAGGAGGTGTGCGATGCGCACCCTGCTCGCTCGCCTTCGCCGCTCCCCCGACGTCTCGGGCTTCCCCTTCGACGAAGCCACGTCGGAGGTGTGCGACCGAGGCTGCCGCGCTGACGCAGCCATCGATCGCGCCCGTAGTTACGCCTTGTCGTTCCGCTAGATCACACCCACCTGGAGCAGTCATGAGTGACAGTTGCTGCGGCACCACCGCGACCACCGTGGAGCCTGCCGAGTCCGATCGCAATGTGTCCCTGCCCGTCGTCGTGATCGGCGCAGGCCCGGTCGGGCTGGCGGCCGGCGCGCACCTGGCCGAGCGCGGTATCGACTTCGTGATCCTGGAATCCGGCGACCGCGTCGCCGCGTCGGTGGCTCTATGGGGTCACGTGCGGGTGTTCAGCCCGTGGAAGTACAACATCGACGCCGCCGCCCGCCGCTTGCTTGGGGCCGACGGCTGGACCTCGCCGGACCCCGACTGGCTGCCCACCGGCGCCGAATTGATCGACGACTACCTGGCCCCACTGGCCAAGCTGTTCGGCGACCGGGTCCGTACCGAGGTGAAAGTGACGGCGATCAGCCGTCTCGGCTACGACCGCGTCCGCACGGGCGGCCGCGAGCACGCCCCCTTCCTCCTTCGCCTGAACGACGGCACCGAACTGCAGGCCCGCGCCGTCGTCGACGCCTCCGGCACCTACCTCAGCCCGAACGTCCTGGGCGCCAGCGGCCTGCCCGCCCACGGCGAGCAGACGGCGGCCGACCTGATCGACCACGCCCTGCCCGACGTCCTCGGCGCCGACCGCCACCGTTACGAGGGCACGCGCGTTCTGGTCGTCGGCGCCGGCCACTCGGCCGCCACCACCCTGCTCGCCCTGGCCGAACTCGACGACACCCCGATCACCTGGGCCATCCGCGCCGCCGACGCCGGCCGCACGTACGGGGGCGGCGACGCCGACGCGCTCCCGGCCCGCGGCGCGCTCGGCACCCGCCTGCACGCCCTGGTGACCTCCGGCCGCATCCAGCTCCTGACCGGCTTCTTCACGCATCGCGTCCGCGCCACCGGCGATGGCGTCGAGGTGATCAGCCGCGACCCGTCCGGACGCGAACAGGCGGTCATCGTGGACCGGATCGTCAGCGCCACGGGTTACCGCCCTGATCACGCCATCGCCTCAGAACTGCGGCTCGACCTGGACCCGATCCTCGGCTCCACCCGCGCCCTGGCGCCGCTCATCGACCCCAACCAGCACTCCTGCGGCACCGTCCCGGCGCACGGCGTGGACGAGCTGGCGCACCCCGAGCCCGGCTACTACGCCATCGGCGTCAAGAGCTACGGCCGTGCCCCCACCTTCCTGCTGGCCACCGGCTACGAGCAGGCCCGCTCTGTCGTCGCCGCCCTGGCCGGTGACTGGGAGGCCGCCCGCGACGTCCAGCTCGAACTGCCCGAGACCGGCGTGTGCTCCTCCAACCTGGCCGAGGCGCAGGAGCAGCGGGTCGGCCTGGCCACCGGCATCAGCGGCGGCCTGCTGTCCACCCCGCTCCCCCTGGCCGACGTGTCCGCCAGCGGAGGATGCTGCGGCTGACCGCCAGCCGAACACGAAAGGCTCCGATCATGCCCGATGGATATCCCGCCGCGGCGCAGAAGGAAGCCCTGCAGGCGATCTGTGGCCACCAGCCGCTACCGACCGACCGGCTCGGCGAATGCCTGCTCGCTGTCGGCTGCCCAGGTGGGAGTTCGTGAGCTCCGCCATCGAGACCGCCGCTCCTGGAACCGGGGGCGGCGGTCGTTACCTCACCGCCCGCGGCCGGCGCATCGTCGCCGCCCTGGCCGTCACCCAGACCATCGGCTACGGCGTGCTCTACTACGCCTTCTCCGTGTTCCTCATCCCCATGCAGCGCGATCTGGACGCGAGCGGTACCCAGGTGGCCGCCGCGCTCACCCTCGCCGTGCTGACCACTGCTCTGTGCGCGCCTCTCGCCGGCCGCTGGCTGGACGCCCACGGCGGGCGGGCTCTGATGGCCACCGGCTCGGTGCTCGGAACGCTCGCCGTGCTGGCCTGGTCCCACGTCACCACCCTGCCGCAGCTCTACGGCGTCTTCCTGGCCATCGGCATCGCCTCGGCCATGGTGCTGTACGAGCCCGCCTTCGCCGTCATCGTCACCTGGTTCGACGAGCGCGGACGGGCCGGCGCGCTGCTCGCACTCACGATCGTGGCCGGGTTCGCCTCCTCCATCTTCCTGCCTCTCACCGGCCTGCTGGTCCAGGCGTACGGCTGGCGCCAGGCCCTGCTCATCCTGGCCATCGGCTACGGCTCGCTCGCGATCCCGCTGCACGCCCTGGTGGTGCGCCGCCCCGCACACCACGCCACCGTCAAGGCCCGCACCCCAGCCGGCGCCCGCGCCGACTTGGTCAAGGGGGCGGTACGGGCCCGGCCGTTCTGGCTGCTGGCCGCGGCCTTCACAGCGCACGGCGGGGCAGCCGCCACCATTTCCGTACTGCTCATCACCTACCTCATCCACCTCGGGCACCAACCCGTCTTCGCCGCCACCATCGCCGGGCTCCTCGGCGTCCTGTCGGTCACCGGCCGCCTGGTCACGACCGGGCTGCGCCGTCGCTGGTCCGCGGCTCCGGTCGCGGCCACGATCTTCGCTCTCCAAGGCGTGGGAACGCTCCTGCTGCCCTTCGTCGGCGCCACCACCGCCGGCGCCGTCTGCTGCGTGCTGCTGTTCGGGATCGGGTTCGGCGTGGGCACCATAACGCTGCCGCACCTGCTGGCCGAGCGATACGGCACGGTGGCCTATGCCAGCCTGTCGGGCCGTATCGCCATGTTCTCCGTGGCTGACAAGGCGCTGGCCCCGCTGGGCGCGGTGACCCTGGCCCACAGCGTGGGATACGGCTGGGTGATGGGAGCCGTCACCGCGGCCTGCGCTGCGGCGGCTTTCGCGCTGGTCGCCTACCATCGCCTATCATTTAGACAGCCGTCGAATCAGGAGGTGTCGTCGTGACCGCCGCTCCCACCGTGTGCTGCGCTCCGATCGCCAGGGAGCCGCTCAGCGAGAACGACGCCACCGAGCTGGCCGCGCTGCTCAAGGCGGTCGCCGACCCGGTCCGTCTGCGCCTGCTGTCGATGATCGGCTCCCACGCCGGCGGCGAGGCATGCGTGTGCGACCTGACCGACGCCTTCGACCTGACCGCACCCACCATCTCCCACCACCTCAAAGTGCTGCGCACCGCCGGGCTGATCGACGGCGAACGCCGGGGCACCTGGGTCTACTACCGCATCATCCCCGAGACCGTGGCCAAGCTCGGCGCCCTGTTCACGCCGCTGGCCGAAGCCGTCCCCGCTGCCGGAGGCTCAGCGTCGGCGGAACTCGTCACGGCATGACCTCACCCGCCCGCCCCGCCGATGTCGTCGTCATCGGCGGAGGACAGGCCGGACTGGCGGCCGGCTACTACCTGCGCCGCGCAGGCGTCGACTTCGTCATCCTGGACGCACAAGAGGCCCCCGGCGGAGCGTGGCAGCACGCCTGGCCGTCGTTGCGCATGTTCTCGCCCGCGCAGTACAGCTCCCTGCCCGGCCGCATGATGCCGATCCCCGCCGATGGCGGCTATCCGGACGCCGCCCATGTCGTCGCCTACCTCACCGACTACGAGCAGCGCTATCGCCTGCCCGTCATCCGCCCGGCCGCAGTACGGGCCGTGCGGCGCCACGGTGACCGCCTCGCCGTGGACAGCGACGCGGGCTCCTGGCATGCCCGCTTCGTCGTCAGCGCCACCGGCACCTGGCGGCGTCCGTACGTGCCGCACTATCCCGGCATGCGCGACTTCCGCGGCGAGCAGCTGCACACCGCCGGCTACCACGGACCCGAGCCCTTCCACGACCGCCGGGTGGTGATCGTCGGCGGCGGCAACTCCGCGGCACAGATCCTCGCCGAGCTCTCGCAGGTCGCCCAGACCACCTGGGTGACGCTGCGCCCGCCCCGGCTGCTGCCCGACGAACTGGACGGCCGTGCCCTGTTCGATCTCGCCACCCGCCGCCACCGGGCCGCCCTGGCCGGGCAGGATGCCCCGGGCATCGGCGATCTGGGCGACATCGTCGCCGTCGCTCCCGTACGAGAGGCCCGCGACCGTGGCGTGCTCAAAGCCGAGCCGATGTTCTCGCGCATCACTCCTGACGGTGTGGCGTGGGCCGACGGCAGCACGGCACCCTGCGACGTGATTCTGTGGTGCACCGGCTTCCGTCCCGCCCTCAGCCATCTGGCTCCGCTGCGTCTTCGCGACTCAGACGGCCGCATCCCCACTGACGGCACCCGAGCTCTGGCCGAACCCCGCCTGCACCTGCTCGGTTACGGCGACTGGACCGGCCCCGCCTCGGCCACCCTCATCGGCGCCGGCCGCACCGCCCGCCGGCTCGCCACCGAGATCGCCGCCCAGGTGTAGACGCGCGGACCCGCTGCTGACAGCGGCCCGCCTGCTGGTCGCTTGCGTATGGCTCCTGGCCACCGCAACGGACCGGCACGTGTGAGACCAGGCGAGAATCCGGACGCCGGACGCGTGAAGTCGCCTGTCTACAGCCGCGTGATGAGTTTCTCGACTCTGGCTCGGATGTCGTCACGAATGGCTCGGACGGCTTCGATGTCCTGCCCGGCCGGGTCGTCGAGCTTCCAGTCCTCGTAGCGTTTGCCGGGGAAGATCGGGCAGGCGTCGCCGCAGCCCATGGTGATGACCACGTCGGAGACCTCAACCGCGTCGGCTGTGAGGACCTTGGGGTGGGCGGCGGTGATGTCGATACCGACCTCGCGCATGGCTTCCACCGCGACCGGGTTGACCCGCTCGGCCGGTTCCGACCCGGCCGAGCGGACCTCGATCCGGTCGCCGGCCAGGTGGGTCAGCCAGCCGGTGGCCATCTGCGAGCGGCCCGCGTTGTGGATGCAGACGAACAGGACGGACGGCTTGTCAGGCACGGGCGGGCTCCTCGGCGGTGAACAGGCGGCGGCCCCACAGGCTCACGTACACCAGGGCGACCAGGACGGGAACTTCGATGAGCGGGCCGACCACGCCGGCCAGGGCTTGGCCGGAGGTGACGCCGAAGACGCCGACCGCGACCGCGATGGCCAGCTCGAAGTTGTTGCCGGCGGCGGTGAAGGCGAGCGTGGTCGTCTTGTCGTATGCCAGGCCGATCGCCTTGCCGGTCAGGAAGCCGCCGCCCCACATGAGGGCGAAGTAGGCCAGCAGCGGCAGGGCGATGCGGGCCACGTCCGCAGGCTGGGAGGTGATGGTGTGGCCTTGCAGGGCGAACAGGATCACGATGGTGAACAGCAGCCCGTACAAGGCGATCGGGCCGATACGCGGCAGAAAGCGCTGCTCGTACCAGTCGCGGCCGCGGGCGCGCTCGCCGAGCTTGCGGGAGGTGTAGCCGGCGGCGAGCGGGATGCCGAGGAAGACGAGCACGTAGAAGGCGATGTCCCAGGCCGAGACGTCGAGTGTGGCCTGGGACAGGCCGAGCCGGCCGGGCAGCACCTGGAGGTAGAACCAGCCCAGCGCGCCGAAGGCGATCACCTGGAAGATGGAATTGAGCGCGACCAGGACGGCGGCGGCCTCCCGGTTCCCGCAGGCCAGGTCGTTCCAGATGAGCACCATGGCGATGCAGCGGGCTAGCCCGACGATGATCAGGCCAGTGCGATACTCGGGCAGGTCGGGCAGGAAGATCCAGGCCAGGGCGAACATCAGCGCCGGGCCGAGCACCCAGTTGAGCAGCAGCGAGGAGATCAGCAGGCGTCGGTCGCCGGTGACGCTGCCGAGCCGGTCGTAGCGGACCTTGGCCAGCACCGGGTACATCATCAGCAGCAGGCCGAGCGCGATCGGCAGTGAGATCTCACCGACCTTGACCGCGTCCAGCGCGGCGTCCAGGCCGGGCACCAATCGCCCGAGCAGCAGCCCTGCGCCCATGGCGGCGATGATCCACACCGGCAGGAACCGATCCAGTACCGACAGAGCACCGATCACGCCGGCCGGGGGCGCGGTGGCCTGTGCGGGTTGTGCCGACATCACCGCGGCGCCGCCGCCGCCGCGGCAGCCGGCAGGGTCAGCAGGGCCGACAGCTCGCCCAGCGTCTCGGGCACCAGCCGGTAGTACACCCAGGAGGCGCGCCGCTCGGAGGTCAGCAGCCCCACCTCCTTGAGCACCTTCAGGTGGTGACTGATGGTCGGCTGGGACAGGTCGAAGGCGTCGGTGATGTCGCACACGCAGACCTCGCCACCGGCCCGGCTGGCCACGATCGACAGGATGCGCAGCCGCACTGGATCACCCAGCGCCCTGAACACCCGGGCTACCGCCGCGGCCTGCTCGACGTCGAGCGGCTCGCGGGTCAGCGGCGGGCTGCACTCCAAGATCTGCAGTACTTCCACACGCCCTCCATATAGAACAATGAAATCGACTACTATCTATATTGACATATATCGAATCCAAGTGAGCAGCCGAGGCAGAAAGAAGGGAACCGGAAACGGCGAAGGCCCCGCCGGACGGCGGGGCCTGCTGATGTCTGCGTACCGGTGTGCGTGTCGCCTCTCGGCGAAAGGCTCAACGCGGCTCCAGCCGAACGGTAGTCCGCGAAGGCAATAGGTGAGGCCCGGGGACACTGGGCACACCGGCCACGATGAATGTAACCACCGCAGGCCGCGCGATGTTCCCGCGTGGGTCAGGTTCCGACCACCGGGCTGCGCCGCTCCACCATCACCACGTCCCGCCACACCCCGTGGTGACAGCCGACGCGCTCGCGGGTCCCGACGACGCGGAAACCGACCGCCTGATGGAGAGCCAGGCTGGCGACGTTCTCGGGGAAGATGCCGGACTGGATCGTCCACACGCCGGCGTCCTCGCACGCGGCGATGAACGCCCTCAGCAGGGCGCGGCCGATGCCGTGAGCCTGGCAGCCGGGGTGGACGTAAACGCTGTGCTCGACCACCCCGGCATAGACACTCCGAGCCGAGACCGCCGAGGCCGCCGCCCAGCCGAGCACCTCGCCGGAGTCGGTGTCCACGGCCACGTACCGAAGACGCGGCAACCTGCTCGCGGTGAACCCTTCCCAACTGGGCGCGACGGTCTCGAAGCCGGCCTGGCCGGTGTCCAGCCCGGCCTGGTAGATCGCCAGCACCTCCGCAGCGTCACTCTCGCGCATCGGCCGGATCTCCAGGCCGGGCCCGATCGCGGGCTTTTCGGCCTGGACGATCGCCGAGTGCACCCCGTCCCCGTGATCGGCGGCCAACGTGACCGTGACGGCGACGAAGCCGGCCGTGACGAGCAGTTCCCGATACTCCTGCACCGTGAGCGATCCGGCGACACACCCGATGCGCTCCTCGGCCCGCTGCCGCGCCTGCTCGTCGAGCACCTGCGTGGTGACGACGTCGCTGACGCCGAACCGGCCGCCCGGCCGCAGCACCCGGAAAGCCTCGGCCAGCACCGCCGCCTTGTCGCCGGACAGGTTGATGACACAGTTGGAGATGACCACGTCCACCGCGTGGCCGGGCAGCGGGATCGCCTCGATCGTGCCCTGCAGGAACTGCACGTTGGTGACGCCCGCCTGTTCGGCGTTGCGCCGCGCCAGCTCCACCATGGCGGGGCTGGCGTCCAGGCCGAAGACGGTGCCGTACGGGCCGACACGGCGCGACGACAGCAGCACGTCGATGCCACCGCCGGAGCCGAGGTCGAGCACCGTCTCACCGGCACGTATCTCCGCGACGGCGACCGGGTTGCCACACCCCAGGCTGGCGCGAAGCGCCCCGTCGGGGAGCGCGGCGATGTCGTCGTAGCCGGCCGGCCCAAAACCGCCACCGGTGAAGGCGACAGGATCGCAGTCGGCGATGCGCTGCCCATGAAGCGCGCTGCGGGCCAGGGCGGAGTAGTGGTCGATGATCTCGTCGGACGCCATGAGATCTCCTCATTCACAGGCCGGCGCAGCCGGCACCGGCTTGCCCATCACCACGTCGGCGGCGGTGGGGAAACAGCTCACGCAGTTCTCGTTGATCCGGTAAAGGCTGGACGTCCCCTGCCGCTCCACCAGCACGAACCGCACCTCGGACAGGATCTTCAGGTGATGCGACACCGTGGACTGCCCCACCCCGGAGGCGGCCACGATCTCGCCCACGCTCATCGGCTCACGCCGCCGCGCCAGCAACGACACGATCTGAATCCGTGTCGCGTCGGCCAGCGCCTTGAACCAGCTCGCATACTCCTCGGCCTCCGCCCGCGGCAGCGGCCCCGCCTCTTCATTCATCGACAATCGACGATAGACGATGAAAGGAGCTGAGGGAAGGCCGTCCCCGGTCCACGCTGTCGATGAGTGACCAGCTCTGGTCCAAAGACAACCACCGAGAATCTGTCGGCCATGCGTCGGTCAAGGCGACAACGGGCGCCGCACCGGCGGAGTCGGACCCAGGCGTCGGGCAAGCACTTCGACGACTCTGGGGGCGACCATGAACAACCTTCCGCCGTCCGCGTTCCTGCGCCGGTCACCGTCCGACCCGAGGTACGGGTACGGCCCGGCCTGGGTTGCACGTGCACTCGCCGTCAGCCCCGGGTTCGACGTAATTCGGAGCTTCTAGAGGGGACTGTGGCCTGAACATGCAGGTCAGCGGCTGTGGGCGGACCTTCCGGGCCGAAACTGCCTAGAGACGCGATTTTGGCGATTCGCCTGTGCTGGCCTGGCTTTAGCTCTGTGGTCTGGAGTCGTGTACGTGAAGACGACAAAGCGGGAGAAACAAGTCCGGGACGGTCCGGTACCTGCATCTGGCCCACAACGAGTGGGATCCAGTGAAGGGCAGGGCAGTGCCAAAGGTCTTGTTCACCTTCGGCCGCGAGGACGAACTGGACCGCGAAGCGGTCAAGCGGCTGGTCACATCTCTATCCCGCCTACTGGCGCCGGGCGATGCTCTGGCAGCGACGGCGACCTCGGACCTGGAGTTCGTGTCCTCGGTCCCGTTCGGCGGCACCTACGTACTCGATCATCTGTGGCGGCGGTTGAAGATCGACCAGATCGTCGGCAGGGTCGGGCAGCCCAAGCGAGGCCGCCGACGGGACATGACCGTCACCGAGCGGGTGCTGTTCGGCCTGGCCGCCAACCTACCGGCCGGCCGCCACTTGGCTGGCACCGAGGCCCGGCGCGCGACGGCCGGCCGCCCTGGCGCCGTCGTCCAAGCTGGCCGCCGCGGACTGGATCACCAACGACGTTCACCTCGACGGGCTGGCCGAGGTCGGCGAGCAGACGTGCTACCGGGCGATGGACTGGCTGCACGAGGTCAAAGACGACCTGGAGAAGCAGGTGTTCGACGAGGTTGCCAACCTGCTGAACCTTGAGGTCGACCTGCTGTTCTTCGATTATCCGGCTAATCGATCTTCAGACTTCGTGCTGGTGGCGTAGCACGAGGCGTCAGCGAGCGCGTTCGGTTCTTCTGAGCGTGCGTAGATGTTCTTCGTGTCGGCGGACGTTGGCCGCGATGGCTTCCAATGCTTGCCGAAGCTGGTCGATCTGGGTGGCCACTCCGGTGAGAGTGAGCGTCTCCCCGTCGGAGTCCCGGTGTTGCTCGATGATCTGGCGCAGGTCGCGTCGCCGGTAGAGCGTGGTGCGGCTGAGGCCGATACGCGCGGCGATCGCGGTGAAGGTCACGTGTTCGCCCGCGCGGATGAGGTCGGCGCAGGCGTCGCGGACGGTGGAGGGCAGGTCATCGGGCTGGTCGGTCATGACGCTTCAGTTTGGCCCATGCGCTGATCGAGCCGCTCCAGCAACCGCCGATGGCGGGCGGCTTCCTCGCCCCAGCCGCGAGCTTCGGCATCGGCCAGGAGCGCGGCGGTGTCGGCGTGTTGCGCGGCCAGTACGGGCAGGAACGCGGCGTCGGTGCGAAAGTTGGGGCAGTGCTCGCAGATGTTGGCATAGGCGCAGCTGCCTTGGGCGGCGGTGCGCAGGCAGTAGCCGCCGGCAAGCCGGGACTTGATCAGTGGCGTGTCTTTCCAGCCGTCGGCGCTGCTGGTGATGTCGGTGATGGGCAGCATCGTCGGCCCGTCGGCGCCGGGACTGGTGCCGAGTTGGGTCTTGGCTTGGGCCAGGGCGCGCTCGTAGTCGGCTCGGACGGTGTGGTCGAACAGCCGGGCATAACGCAGGCTCATCGCCGCCGAGGTGTGACCGAGCATGACCATGAGCGCCTGCAGGGAGCAGCCTGAGTTGATCAAAGCGGTGGCCCAGGTGTGTCTGAGCTGGTGCGGGGTGGCTTTGGGCAGCCCTGCTGTTTCGGCGGCGCGGGCCAGTTCGTCGCGCAGCGCGGCGGTCGAGATGCGCTTGCCGAGGCGGGTGAGCAGGAATTCGGTCGGCCGTCCGATCTTGGGGTGTGGCAGCGGTCGCACGGGGGAG
Organism: Nonomuraea mesophila; assembly: GCF_004352805.1. Classification (NCBI taxonomy): domain Bacteria; kingdom Bacillati; phylum Actinomycetota; class Actinomycetes; order Streptosporangiales; family Streptosporangiaceae; genus Nonomuraea; species Nonomuraea mesophila. The sequence goes on along the minus strand of NZ_SMLD01000001.1, from coordinate 6,402 downwards.
CGGGTCTGGGCGATGCGGTCGATCAGGGCGACGGTGTCCTCGTCGAGGGGCACCATGCGTTCGGTGTCGAGCTTGCCGAGGGGGACCTTCAGCCATGCTCCGGTGCCGGGGATCTCGTGGACGCAGTCCAGTTCCAGAGCGCAGAGTTCGCCGACACGCAGCCCGGTGGCGCGGGCCAGTAGCAGCGCATCTGCGAACAACCGGTTGGGCGATTGGTGCAGGGTTTGGGCGATGCGCCGGTCGGCGTCGACGGGCAGGTAGCGGGGCAGTGCCCTCGGCAGCTTGGGGATGTCGCGGGAGAATACCAGCCGCCGTGGCGGGGCGTCGGGCCAGCCCCACTCGGTGATGTCGGTCAAGAATCGGCCGAGGGTGATGATCCGGTTGCGTTGTTCACCGGCCGAGATCGGCTGCCCGCCCCACATGGCCCGAGCGGTGGCCACCGCAGCGAGGTAGGTCTCGATATGGCGCTGACGGTCCAGGCCGGCGAGCGAGCCCAAGCCAGGGTCGATAGCGGCCAGGTGCCGCCCGAAGTGAGCCAGCCGGATCGCGATCCCGTCCATCGTCGAGGGGGCGTGCGTGCCGGTCAACGCGGTGAGGTAGTCCTGCAGCCGGGTGGCCAGCCAGGCCGGGACGCCGCCGAGGTGGTGGGTATGGCCGGTGTGGTCGTGGCGGCGCCGGTTGGGCGGCGTCACCGACACCACGCCCAGGTGGAACAGCACGGTCCAGGCGGCGTGCAAGAAACCCCGGTCATTACCCCAGTTCGTGCCGCGGCGCTCGGCCCGGGCCCGGAACGCCGTCTCCAACTCGCCCAAATCACTCACGGTTACCTCGTGCAGGCGGTGGCCGGTCTGGAGCAGCAGCCGGGCCATCACTCGTTCGGCTGCCCGGGACCGCACGTGCTGGGAGAAGCCGAGCTCGGTGGCGGCCTGGACGAACCCATCCAGATCGCGCTCGATGCGGGTGCCGCGGGCCAACTCCAGCAGCGCGGCGAACTTGCGGTCCACCAGGTAGTCATAGCCGGGCCGCAGCAGATCGTGCAGCAACAGGAAGGTGATGAACGGCCGGGTGTGCTGGTCGGCGCCCAGCATCACCTCCAGCGGTTCGGCGGCGAACGCCTGCGGGGTCGGCCAGCGCTGCAGGAAGTTGGCGGCGCCGTCGGCAAAGCATCGGTTCCCGCGGCCCCGCCGTGCCGACCAGGCCGCGTATTCGCTCAGCAGATCGGCGGCGGGCGGGCGGCCGGGCTCAGCCGGAGCGGCGCTGGCGAGTGCGGGCATCGTCGTATGCGGCGCGGACGTGGGCTGGGGCCAGATGCACATACCGGGCTGATGAGTCGATGTGGTCGTGGCCCATCAGTGTCTGGATCACGGCTAGGTCGACGCCGGCCTCGGCCAGCGCGGTCCCGAACGAGTGCCGCAGCGCGTGCGGATGACCGCTGCTGACGCCTGAGCGGGCGCGGTGATAGCGGAAGATCGCCCGCAGTCCTTCGGGTGTCAGCGGTCGGCCCCGGTTCGGGCCCTTGGCCACCACGAACAGCCGGTCCGTGGTGGCGCCATCACGTGCACCCTCGGGCCGCTCGGCCAGCAGATAGGTCTGGATCAGCCCGGCGACCTCGGCGTCGACCGGGACGCGGCGTTCCTTGTCGCCCTTGCCGACCACGCGGACCCAGCCGCGGGGGATGTCGACATCGGCGACCTTCAGGGCGAGGACCTCGGCCGAACGCAGCCCGGACAACAACATCAGCCCGCCCATGGCCTGGTCTCGCCAGGAGTGGAAGCTGCCCAGCAGCGCGCTCGCCTCGGCCGCGTCCAGTGCCCGCGGCAGGCGACGTGGTTGGCGCACCCGCAGTCGGGACGTCGGCTTGGCGGTGGCCAGATGCCCCAGCAGCCCGCCGCGTTCGCCGCGGACCGTCCGACGGCGCTCGGCTCCCCTGGGCACCGGGTTGACCGCGTCCGGATCCCGCATCGACCGGAACTCGAACAGGCCCGAGATCGCCACCATGCGCCGGTTGACCGTCGCGGCCGCATAGCCGGTGTTGCGGCCGTCCCGGATCGAGTACACATTCCCGCCCGGCCGCCCGCGGAACGTCGCCGTCCTGCAGTGCGCCAGATAGCGCAGTAGCATCTCGGTCCTCACTGCGCCGAGCGCGACGTCCTCGGCCAGCAGCCAACGGCAGAACGCCAGCAGGTCGAACGCGTACGCGCGCACCGTCCGTGGCGAGTACCGCCGATCGGCCAGATAGCCGAGATAGTCGTTCACCAGCTCAAACCCGACGGCAGCAGGCCCTGACAGCACCCACCCACCGCCACGCTCCTCGACCCGGAGATCACTGTCGGTCATGAAGACATGTAACACAGCCGACCGCCACCTCCGGCAAGTATCCCCAGGTCAACGGCGTGTCTCTCGCCATCAGCCATCACTGATCAGCCGGTTAAGGGAGACACCACCAGCACCTACTTCGAACTCCAGGAGCCCGATGAGGCGCTCGCCCGCGACGAGCGGGGCGACCGCCTGACCGGCGAGCAAGCCGAACAACAGGCCCAAACGACTGGTTTCCGCGCCTACGGCAAATCGAAGGATTCACGCGACGACCTCCCGCAGATCGTGATCGGGATGGCCGTCACCAGGGACGGGATCCCGGTCCGCTGCTGGTGCTGGCCCGGTAACGCCTCCGACCAGCGCTTGATCCGCCAAGTCAAGGACGACATGCGGGACTGGACCCTGTCCAAGGTATCCGGTCAGTCGCGGGGCAGCGGTTGCTCCAGGTTCGCGGTGACGGTCTCGCCACGTCGGCGGACCTCGACAGTGCTGCCCTCCGGCGCCCCCGCCGTCCGCAGCACCTCGCGTACCAGCTCCAACCCTGCGCGCCAGTCGTCGATCAACCTCAGGGGGAGGTCGTCGACTGAGCTGCCGTCATGCCGGCCCAGCCGGACGGGACCCGAGTCTGTGGTTCCCAGCCCGGCCGCCCGCAGGGCCGTGTTGAGCCGCGGCTTGAGTTGCGACGCCAGGCCCTTGCGCGGGGCGTCCTGGGCTACGGGCAGGTAGGCGTTGGCGTAGTAATGGCGCAGGGGGCGCGGCGCCTCAAGGCCCGACCGGGCCCGAACCAGACTGCCGGGCTCCACTCCCAGGAGTAGTTCGGCCATCACTAGTGCCCGTAGCTCGCCCGCGTCAGGCGCCAGTGCGCCCAGCACGGCCCGGTCCACGCAGCCTACGGCCTGCAGGGCCTCGATCAGGCCCGCCCGGTGTGCGGCCGAGGGATGGCCGCCGAACGTATCGGCCGCTGCCTGGACAGGCGCCGCGACCGCCCAGGGCTGTTCGCGCAGGGCCGCGCAGCGGGCGCGCGCCCGGTCCACCGTTGCGGCCAGCGCTGCGAACGGGAAGTCGGAGTCGCCCGGTTCGCGCGTCGAGTACAGTCCGCCGTCGAGGTAGTCTTCGGCGTCCGGATCGTCGCGGTAGGGGTCGTGCGACTCTTCGCTGGTGTCCCCGCCCTGGCATGGGTACCACCACCCGGTGGGATCCTTCTTCCAGCGCACGCCGAAGGCGCGGATGTCGCCGCGTGAGGCGTAGGTGTGGCGCTGGTAGCGGTCAAGACCGGGCAGCGTGGTGAATGCCTCGCGCAGTAGCGGCACGGCGACCGCGGCGTCGGCCTCGGTGCACGCCGGGCCGAAACGGCCGAGCAGCGCAAGGTGCGGCCCGGGGTAGCCGGCATCGGGATCGGCGAGGGCGGTCGCACGGCACACGAGGTCGACCTCTGACCAGCGCAACGCGTGAGGATGCCAATGCGCGAGGTCGTCCCAGCCAAGCTCCACCGGCTTCGCCGCGCCTGGGTGGCACAGCTTCAGCGTGACTCCGTAGGACGTGCAGGACACCAGCAGGGCGTACCCGCCGCCGCCCCCGTACTCGACCACCAGGTCGGGCGCGTACTCGTCATCGCTCACATCGACGTCCCCGCCGGGAACGTCGTAAGCATATTCGTCGAGAAAACAGGCCGCCCAGAAGTCTGGCCGCGAGATCGGGAGGCGCGGACGCTGATCGGTCACGCCGTCAGCCTCCCATCCGGGGAACGACCGGGGCAATTCCGACGTCGTTGGGTGAGGGCTGGTCGTGACGCGTTCATACACTGTGGGCCAGGGCGACGGCCTTGTCGAGTTCGGGGCGGCTGGTCGCGCGGGTGGAGGTCGGCAGGCAACTCGGCTGGCGCTGCGTGTCGCTGGAGGAGGACGAGCACGGCAGCTGGTACTTCGCGGTGCAGGTGCGCGGCCCGGCCGGACGCCGCGAGCGGTCCCGGCGGGGCGGGTTCGCCGCCGCCGAGCAGGCCCACCACGCGGGCGGCGACGCGCTCGTCGCCGATCAGGACAGCGGGCCGGGTACAGGGCAAACGGTGGCGCGGTGGCTGCGCTGCTGGTCGCAGACGCAGCAGGGACCGCGGCCGGCACCCGCGAAGGCTACGCCGATCATGTACGCCTGCATCTGATCCCGTATCTGGGCCGGATCGAGCTGGCCCAGCTGACCGCCCGGGACATCGGCCGTATGTTCGCCGCCCTCGCCGGGCGCCGCACCCGGTGCAGCGTGTTGATCAAGGAGTTGGTCGCTGTCCTGTTCCCTCATCTGGTTGGCGTGTGCGTTGAGCAAGTCTTCCGATCGGGAACCACAGTAAGGATCCGGGCCAGAACCCACTCCCGTGGACGCTAACCGGCCTGCGACTTGGTCCGATGCGTAGGACAATCAGCAGTCAAGATCATCCACGTACGGCGTCCGCTCGACGCGACGGACTCTCGAACTTGGCCGCGTATTTGCCGTTAGACGCCGTAGAACACCGGCGATCACCGTAGATTGCCGGACATGAAGCGAGAGGCCCGTCACCGCGTTTCCGCTGGTGACGGGCCTCTTCCCGCTGGTGTGGCAGGTGCAAGGTTCGAACTTGCGTAGGCTGAGCCGACGGTTTTACAGCTCGTGACCGTTGCGGTGGAGAAATAGCCTTCTACCTGCAACAGGGCCTTGTAGCGCGGCCATGAGGCTCATGATCATTGCACGCATATTGCACAGTTACCGCTGGGACCGGAACAGCCGGAGGACTGAACACGGTGATCGGGCTTCACCTGCGCCCTACGCTGTACCTCCTCCTGCCGGGCGTGCGGTCTTTTCGGTGAGCAGGGTACAGAGCAGGGCCGTGAGCACGAAGCCGACCACCACGGGGACCCCTATCAGCATGCCGAATGCAAGGGTCTCGTTGGACACCCAGGAGTCATAGTCCGGCTGGATGACGACGACCGCCAGCATGACGAAGGGAGCCACCAGACCGACGGCCGGCCAGTGGGGCAGGCGGGCCACCCACGCAGCCATCATGCTGAGCGGGAAGGGCGCCAGGGCAAACGCCATTGCCAGCTTGAGCTCGGAATCCGAGTCGGTGGTCGGCCAGGCGAGGAGGAGCAGCAATAAGACCGCCACTGCGGACCCGGCCAAGGCCGACCTCAATAGGAGACGCACAGCCTGATTGTCGCGGATCCGGGGCGGACGGGTCGATATCTGGTAACCGCTCTGCTGAACCTCGATGACCAGTCAGAGCCAAGTCCGTGTCCGTACGACGGCGTTCCCGATCATGCATCCTGGAACGCGTGTCCACGCCGCAACTCCCCGACCCGCTGCCACACTTCTACGACTGCGGCCGCCCGGACATCTACTTCTGCCCAACATCCGACGAGGTCGAGTGCCCTCGCCACAGCGGTTTTCTCCATCTGCTGCGGCAATATACCCGGCCACATCCGTGTGTGGACGGACACGCCTCCCACCTGATCGTCCCGTCTGCCCCGACCCGCCCGAAGGGGAAGCGGGCCAGGGCCACGGGGACAAGGTGGAGCGCCCAACCGGACGAACGACCTTGGCCCCGTGGCCCTGGTCTGCTCGGCTTGTCCCGGGTCGATGGCGGGCGGGATGATCAGGCTTCCACCTCAGCCATCAAATGCCTCCAGCGGCAGGACGGCAATCATCCCGGAGTCGGAGCGCCCCGCCGGAGGCATCGTTTGTGTCTTCTTCGATCAGTTCGGCGGTGATCTCCCGTAAGGAAGAGATAGCCAACGAGAAAAGCGATCCGACAGCAGATCGGATCGGACAACTTATCCCACCATCTCAGGGGCAGTCGCACTCGATCCACCTATCACCGCAGATGCTGCACGTCACATCGGCGGTCTTCGGGCATAGGACGTGCTCGTATCGATTGATCCGACCGACGCTGTAGGTCTCGATCTCCTCGCCGGCCTCGATCGGTGCGCGGCACTTAGTACTCCAGCCGCACTTCGAGGTTCGGGCTGGTCGAAGTCCCGAACGTGAGACGGCCATCGCCGAGACCATGGGGTTGTGACGCTCCAAGGTGATCGGACGATGGCCGTGTGGTCCACGGTAGCCCAG